>NZ_QUDI01000036.1:0-57098 GCF_003477465.1 Parabacteroides sp. AF48-14 | reverse complement strand
GTCCAAATCGCCATTACGACCGTGCTAATCTTCGCGAGGTGCCGAGTGCACTACACATAGCACGTCGTAATGGCAAAAGAGGACGGTCGTAATGGCTGGAAACACTCAAAAAAGGCGAAAAAGTCCCTTTTTGAGGTCGAAAAAGTGGATTAACATTTGTTGGGTTTCGGGTCTCTTTCGGGCCTGAAAGATGCGTTTTATACAATAAGCCCCCCCGCCGCAGGCTCTCTTTTGCCAAATAATGAATTTATTTATCCCCAATGATTATCAGGTGAGCTTGAATGAATCCTTAATCAAATTTCCTGAAAAGAGCATTTATACCTAATATTATTTGTCGCATCCAATAAAAGGCTTATCTTTGCAAACAATATGACCTCCCACGCTTCCCGTTAGAACAGCGCACCCGGGGAGGTCTTCGAGTTTTATAAAAACCTGAACTTAAAATGGAAAAAGAAATAGAAAGAAAAGAATATTCCAAAAAACCTTTGTCTATTAAACAACAAGTTGCAAAACTTAAATCGAGAGGCTTAATTATAGATGATGAAAGTTTAGCAGAAGGCTATCTTTCGAATATCAGTTATTATCGCCTTCGCGCATATACGTTTCCTTTTCAAAATAATGTTGATAAAGATGCAGATCATAAATTTATCAGAAAATCGATTCGTTTTAAAGACATTATAGACTTATATTGTTTTGACAGACGTTTGCGTTGCTTGATTTTTAATGCACTGGAGAAAATAGAAGTTGCCATACGAACAAAGATTATTCAAATCTATAGCGAGTCTACGGATGACAGCCATTGGTATGAAGACGAAGCCTTATTCAATGATGATATTTGTTATCTTCGAAAAAGGAATGAAGAAACCGGATTGATTGAGACAATAAAAGAATATAAATACAATATTTTAGAAGAAGAGATATTACGTGAGGTAGATCGAAGCAATGAAGACTTATAGAACATTACAAGAGTACTTATTTCACTCCTAAAACTCCTCCTGCATGGATGGCATTAGAGGTTATATCGTTTGGAACATTAAGCCGTTTATATGAATTACTCCTGAAAGACGATAATAAAAAAGACGTTGCAAAACAGTTTGGTCTGAAGAAGATCGATATTATGGAGAATTGGTTGCATGCACTGTCTATATTGAGAAATAGTTGTGCTCACCATAGTCGTATATGGAATAGACGTTTTACTGTACGGATATTGCTACCTTACAATACCGTTTCCCCTTTTATAGATCGGGTAACTATTTCTACAGTTAAACAGAATAAATTATTTGCATACCTTTGCTGTGTAAAATACATTTTGGATATAATCAGTCCCGATAATGATTTTCAAAAAAAGTTATTAGCATTAATAGATGATGGGGGAAATCTGCTTTCGCTAAAAGAAATGGGATTTCCTGATAATTGGAAGTTTTTGAGTGTTTGGAAATAACAAACAGACAATTCTGCCTACATGAATAGCGGTAGAATAAACGGATAGTCTTTTTTTGCTTATATTTGTCTCTCCTAAAAGGATTCATTGTAACAATATATCATATTATGGAAATGTATAAAGCAAAAGAAAGCCGGTATGCCGATATGGTTTACAGGCGTTGTGGAAAGAGCGGATTACTGTTGCCCGCCGTTTCTTTGGGATTGTGGCATAACTTTGGCAGTGTGGACGTGTTCAGCAATTTTATACAGATTGCACATGCTGCTTTCGACAATGGAATCACGCACTTTGATCTTGCCAATAACTACGGCCCTGCTTATGGATCGGCGGAAGAGAACTTCGGCCGTATATTAAAGAAAGGTTTGGGGCATTACCGCGATGAGCTTGTCATTTCCACAAAAGCCGGATATGATATGTGGCCCGGCCCGTACGGGAACTGGGGAAGCCGTAAGTATTTGATGGCGAGCCTGGACCAGAGCTTGAAACGGATGGGGTTGGATTATGTGGACATCTTCTATTCGCACCGCCCGGACCCGCAGACGCCTGTCGAGGAAACGATGGGAGCACTCGTCGATATCGTGCGCCAGGGAAAAGCGCTCTACGTAGGTATCTCGAATTATAATGCCGAGCAAACGGAAAAGGCGCTTGCCGTATTGAAGGAACACCGGGTGCCCTGCCTGATTCACCAATCACGTTATTCCATGTTGGACCGTTGGACAGAACCCGACCTGCTGCCTCTGCTGAAACAGGAGGGAGTCGGGATGATCGCTTTCTCTCCGCTGGCACAAGGAATGTTGACGGACAAATACCTGAACGGTATTCCTGAAAACTCCAGAGCTGCTAAATCCACGGGACATTTGCAACGGGAACAGGTGACGGACGAGGTGGTTGCCAAAATCCGTCAACTGAACGAACTTGCCGGAAAACGTGGTCAGACGTTGGCCGAGATGGCACTTGCCTGGTTGCTGAAGGATGAGCGGGTGACAAGCGTCCTGATCGGTGCCAGCTCCGTAGCCCAGTTGATGGACAACCTGAAAGCATTGGGGAATATCACTTTCTCAGAAGAAGAATTGCAAACGATAGAAAATATATTAGCTTAATACTCAGCTTAATGAAACCATTCTTATATCAGGTCGCCTCCCTGTTTTACTCTCAATACGGGGCGGAGATCAGCCGGTTGGCCTTTGTTTTTCCGAACCGCCGTACAGGACTTTTCTTCCAGAAATACCTGTCGGAGGTAGCCGGGAAGCCGCTTTTCTCACCGACTATCCTGACGATTAACGACCTTTTCGTGCAACTTAGCGGTAAGCAGACTGCCGACCGGATCAGTATGCTGTTCAAATTATATGGCATTTATCTGGAGCACAGCGGTTCGTCCGAAACGTTCGACGAATTCCTCTATTGGGGCGAAATGTTGTTGAACGACTTCGATGACATCGACAAATATATGGCGGATGCCCGTATGCTGTTCACGAACGTGACGGACCTGCGCGAGATTGAGAATGATTTCAGTTTTTTGAGTCCGGAACAGATTGCTGCTATCCGGACGTTCTGGTCGTCCTTCTATCCGAAGGGAGATACCCCGAATCAGGAAGAGTTCCTGGCTGTCTGGCAAATCCTGTATGCTCTGTATGCAGACCTGCGGGAAGCATTGTCTGCTGAAAATAAAGGTTATGAGGGGATGATTTTCCGGGAAGTGGTCGAGCGGATGGAGAAGGAGGAATGTTGTGACCTGCCTTATACGAAGATTGTATTTGTCGGTCTGAACGCCCTGTCTGTGGCTGAAGAACGTTTCCTCGCCCTACTGCAAAAACAGGGTATCGCAGATTTCTATTGGGATTATGCCTCTCCGAAGGTGACTGATCCGGATAATAAGGCTTCCTATTTTGTGGAACGAAACTTGAAGCAGTTCCCCTCGCAATATCCGTTGGCAGTCGGTAATGAAGACACAGACGAACACGGTTCACCTCAAATCGAAGTGATTGGTATCCCCTCCGGTATCGGGCAGGCCAAACAGGTGTATAGCATCCTGAGCGATCTTTGCAAGGAGGATGAGATGAGTGCCGAAGAGGCCTTGAAGACTGCTGTAATCCTTCCGGACGAACACCTTTTGATCCCGGTCCTGAATGCAATTCCTGAACAGATCAAACGGATCAATGTGACGATGGGGTATCCGTTGGCAGGTACGCCGGTGGCTTCCCTGATGGAATATATTCTGGCTTTGCAAAAGAATGTGCGTTATGTGGACAGACAACCGGTGTTCTATTTCCGGGATGTTTTGCCGATCCTGAACCACCGTTACATAATGACGACTTCCCCGGATGTGATTTCCGGACTCGTGAAAGATATTTCGGAGAATAATAAGATATACATTTCGTATGCGGATCTGAACAAGACCGCTTTGCTATCCATCCTTTTTACTCCGGTAACGGCTGTAGAAACATTCTCCGATTACCTGATCAATGTTTTGCAGGAGTTGAACAAAGCGATTGGTAGTGAAGAAAGCGACGATGAAGAGAGCCGCTTGTCAATTAAAGACGTGGAGCAAGAGTTTATCTTCCATTACTTTACGACAGTCAACCGAATGAAGGAAGTCATGCAGGAGGCCAACGTAGAGATGAAGATCGACACCTATTTCCGTCTGCTGAAACGGGTGACGGATACGATTACGATTCCTTTCCATGGTGAACCTCTTTCCGGATTGCAGATTATGGGTGTGTTGGAAACGCGTGCGCTCGACTTCGACCGCCTGATCATCCTTTCCATGAATGAAGGAATCTTCCCGTTGAAGAAAGCGGCCAATTCGTTTATTCCTTACAACCTGCGCCGCGGTTTCGGTCTGCCGACCTATGAGCATCAGGACAGTGTCTGGGCCTACCATTTCTATCGCCTGATCTACCGTGCCAGCCATGTCAGCCTGCTCTATGACACACGTAGCAACGGATTACAGACAGGAGAGGTGAGCCGCTTTGTCCACCAGTTGCATTATCATTACGAGGAACCGATACAAAATAAGTTAGTTGTCTATAATGTCTCTTCCTCCAAGACCCCGGCCCTGCAGGTCGCCAAGACGAATGAAGTCATGAACCGTCTGGCTGTCTTTCGTAAAGACGGGCCGCGTGCGATTTCGGCCAGTGCGATCAATACGTATCTGGATTGTCCGTTGAAATTCTATTTCTCGGTTGTCGAAGGCATCCAGGAAGAAGAGGAGGTGAGCGAGACGATCGAAAGCAATGTCTTCGGGAGTATCCTGCATAAAGTGATGGAGGAATTGTACAAGCCTTTCTGCGGAAAGATGGTAACAGCCGATTTGCTGAAGGCGATCCGGAAAGATACGCCTGCTCTGACGGGAGCCGTTGCCCGCGCCTTTGCCGAAGTGTTCTTCAAGACAGATGTTGTCCGTCCGCTTACCGGACAGAATTTCCTGATCGGTGAGATGATCCGCAAGTATGTGGAGAAGGTGCTCGAGCGTGACGGCAAACTGACGCCTTTCCGGTATATCGAATCGGAAAAGAGGATTAACAGACTGTTCACGCTTACGGATAAGAGCGAGATACAACTCAAAGGCTTTATCGACCGTATAGACGAGGTGCGTGATGCCGTCCGTATCATCGATTATAAAAGTGGGAGCGGCACACCTCAGTTTACATCTGTCGACGCCCTTTTCGATAAAGAAGAAACGGACCGCTCCAAAGCCGTCATGCAGGTGTTTATGTATGCCTGGATGTATGGCATGGCTCCTGCCGGAAAGGTGATACAGCCAGGCATATATTATATGCGGACGCTCTTTTCTCCATCCTTCGATGCCGGCGTCTACCAACGTATCGACCGGAGTAAGACGGAGCAGGTTGTCGATTTCGCCAATTACTATACGGACTTCGAGAATGGCCTCCGGAAGTGCCTGGACGAGATATTCGGAACAGAAACACCGTTCGTGCAGACACCTAACGGAAAGGCATGTACGTATTGCCCGTTTAAAGATATTTGCGGGAAATAGTATTTTTATTTATTATGAAAGGAGAAGGAGATTATAACTATTTTTCAGATGAAGATTTATTATCCTTGTTGGGTAAGGGTGATGAACAGGCATTTACGATTATTTATCAGCGCTATCATAAATTGTTGTATGTTGTGGCTTATAAATATCTAAAGAATGATTGTTCAGCAAAAGATTCCGTGCAACAGATTTTTTATAGATTGTGGGAGTCTCGTTCTGTATTGATTATAAGCATTAATTTAAGGAATTATTTATATACTATGCTGAAAAATCATTTATTGAATGAGATTCGTAATAACTATACAGCTATGGAGAAAAATTATGAATTAGCTCAGGAGAAAGTGGAATATGAAGATGATTTGTTGGATAATATAGAGAAGAAAGAGATAGAAGAACAACTCTATCGGGCAATAAATGATTTGCCGGAACAAAAAAAACAGGTATGCTTGTATAAGCTAAGAGGTAATTTGTCGAATTTGGAAATTGCCAATAAATGGGAATATCAGTTCCGACTGTTAAGACTCATTATACGCAAGCTGTTAAAATGTTACGTGAGCATTTTAATAAATTGTTGTTTATACTTTGCTCATTTTGGTTATCTTGAAATCATACTAATTTCAATTTTATGTGTCTATTAATAAAAACAATCTGATAGAAGATGAAAATGCCTGATAAACATACTATAGATAAAGTTCTTAGAAACGCAGCTTCTAAAGAAGAAGCAAAAGAAGTTATTTGTTGGTTTGCCACATCGGAAGGACGTACCTATTTGGAGAATCTGATCACGGAAGATGAAAAATATATTTTACCCGGGACGGAAGAACATTATATAGATGTGCAAATACCGTCTGAAGACATATATGATCGGATTATGTCAATGATACGTTGGCAGCGCCGTAGACGCACATTGTTCCGTGTGGCCGCTATTTTGATCCCTTTTATATTACTTGTCGGGCAATTCTGGTATCTTGATAGGAATATTGATCTGTTGGGCAATTCTGATCTGGAAGAGGTGTATGTACCTAAAGGAGAACGTACATTGATTGTCTTCCAAGATGGAACAAAAGCTTATATAAATTCAGAAAGTCGGATTAAGTATCCTCGAAAGTTTGGGTTATCGGAAAGAAAAGTTTATTTGGAAGGCGAAGCCTTTTTTGAAGTTTCTCCAAACAGGAAACGTTCGTTTATTGTGAGCTTGGATGATTTAGATGTCAAGGTATTAGGGACAACATTTGATGTGAAGGCTTATCCGGAAGATTCGGAAATATATGTGATGTTGGAAACCGGCCGTGTATCGATCTCTTCTTTTTCCCAGCAGATTGCTCATTTGAGCCCGGGAGATCAAGCTATTTATAATCGAAAGACCAATATTTGTAAAATAAATAGACCTGAAAATTTAACCAATAATTCAGTCTGGAGAAAAAATCAGATTGTTTTTGAGAATACTTCCTTAAAAGAAGTGATTGAAATATTATCACGTTGGTATGATGTAGAATTTGTCATTGACGATCCGTCTACTTGCCACTATAGTTATACATTGACATCTTCAAAAAAGCAGATTCATCAGATATTGGAAGAGTTGGAAAAAATATCTCCGGTTCGTTTTACGGATCAGGATGGAAAAATACGTGTCTCGATGAAAAAATAAAAAAGTTGTGATAAGACTCATCCTTTTTTCCTCCATATGTGTCTACTATATGTAGTGGAGATTGGAAACGATATATTCTTCCTTTTTTGAAGAATGATATCATTGTTGAACTTAAATAGAATGCTTATGGTAAATATGATTTAAAAAAATAACCGGAAATGCCCCACATCTCCGGTTATCGAACCGTACTGAAATTCAAATTAATTTCTAATACTTAAAAACAGTTTCAAATATATGCAAAAAAAATATCAATGCCTAAAAAGGCGAGGCCTTTTAATATTAATTGAGAAAATCCCAAATGCCATGAAACTTTCATTTCTTTTCATGCTTATTTCTTTTATGAGCTTTACAGCAAAAGCTACAGCTCAAAAGGTTTCGGTTACATTTAATAATGTGAAAGTAGAAAAGGTTCTGTCGGTAATAACGAAACAGACGGGGCTTAGTGTTGCTTATAGTAAGCAGGTCGTGAATTTGGACCATCGGGTGAGTATCCATGTGGAAGATGCAGAAGTAAACCATGTATTAGACCTTCTCTTTGCAGAAACAAATATGGGTTATGAAGTAAAAAATGGAAAAATCTATTTGTTCGATAAGAAAAATGAGCATGCAATTCAACAGCAGGAGAAAAGGAAAATTACAGGTGTTGTAAAAGACAAGCAAGGAGAAGCTATTATTGGGGCAAATGTTGTAGTTAAAGGTACAACAATTGGAAACATGACAGATATGGATGGTAAATTTAGTCTGGAAGTTCCGAAAAATGCAACTTTACAAATTTCTTATATAGGATATAAATCTACAGAACTGCCTGTCGGAAAACAAACTTTCCTAAATATACTTTTAACAGAAGATACCGAAATGTTGGAAGAAGTTGTTGTTGTTGGGTATGGTACAACGAAAAGGCGTGATGTTGTCGGTTCAATTTCAAAGATAAGCAGTGACGATATAGTAAAAATACCATCTACAAATTTAGCTGAAAGTTTACAAGGAATGTCCAGTGGTATGATGGTAACTAATAATAGTGGTCATCCTGGTTCAGCTCCACAAATAAAGATTCGTGGTTTGAATTCGATTAATTTAAGTACAGATCCGCTGTGGATTATAGATGGTATGCCTATCCATACGGGATCAAGTGAACACACCCAAAATGGAGTGAAAGGAATTTCTCCGATTTCGATGATTAATCCAAATGATATAGAATCAATAGAGGTTTTAAAAGATGCTGCAGCAACTGCTATTTATGGTAGTAGAGCTGCCGGAGGTGTGATATTGGTGACAACGAAGTCTAATAAAGGAAAACTGACTGGTGTTAAATTGAGTTATGATGGTGGTGTATCTAAAATTCCGTTCTCTCAGAATGATATTTTTGTAGATTCTCCAATCTGGTGGCAAATGATGGATAAAGCGCAAGCTAATGCTGGCAATGTAGCAACCGATCCAACTCAGATTATGGCAACTCAATTTTGGGGAGAACGCCCTGATATGACACGTGAAGAAGCAATTGCAACCAATACTGATCATTTGAAGGCATTAACTCAAGATGCTTATTTTCATCAGTTTAGCCTGACTGCAAATAAAGGATTTGAAACTGGAGGAGTGATGTTTTCTGCTAATTATCGTGATGAAAAAGGTTTGATTAAAAATAATGATTTTAAGCGTTTTACAGGTCGATTTAGTTTTAATTTCAAACCTCTTAATTCGGTGGAGATGGGAGTTAATGCCAATTTTATTTATTTGAAAACTAACGGAGTGAAATCTTCTCAAGGAAAAGGTAATGGAGGATGGGCCAACTGGCGCTATACTTTACCTTGGTATAAAGTTTATGATGAAAATTCACAAACTGGATATTGGGCTGTAAATAGTGGCTATAATATGGCTGCTTTTTCTGATCGAAAATTAACACGTAATGATGTTGATCAATATAGAACATTGGGAAATGCTTATTTACAATGGAATACACCTCTGAAGGGATTAATGATAAAAGGGGAAGCTGGTGTTGATTTAATTGTAAATAATAGTACCTTTTGGCAGTCATCATTATTAGCTCCTACCGCACCGTTTGTTTCAAGGGCTTTTGAACAGTCGGTCACAAAATCTAACATAAACTATGATGTATATGCTAATTATAATAGGACGCTTAATGAAATACATTTTTGGGATGTAACGATTGGAGCTGAGGCCTCACGTAATTGGTCATATACTCGTTATGCAGAAGGACAGGATTTGCAAACAGTATATCCGGAACTAATTAATCCGCTAACGATGAATTCAATGGGAGGACGCCGTGGAGGAGATGCCTATCTTATGGGGCTTTTCGCTCGCGCAAATTATAAATTAATGGACCGATACTTATTGAATGCAAGTGTTCGTAGAGATGGTCATTCCGCATTTAGTAAAGAGAATCGTTGGGCTAACTTCTATGCTTTTGGAGCAGGTTGGATTATGACGGAAGAAGATTTTATGAAAGATTTAGAATGGTTGAATATGCTAAAATTGAGAGGTAGCTATGGTATAACAGGAAATACAGCCGTTTCTAATTCAATGACTTATTTATCTTGGGGACTGGATACTAATAAAGTGTTTGGTGTAGACTATTTGCATGGTGCTACTACTGTTGGACCAATGGGTAGTAAAGACCTAAAATGGGAAACAACTGCAAATCTTGATTTAGGTTTTGACTTTGGGGTATTAAATAATAGAATCAATGGTTCTTTTGCATATTATACACAAAAAGTTTCAGACTTGATTTTGTTAGGGAATGTCCAACCTTCTATTGGTTTTGATAAAAATCAAATATATGAAAATGTAGGAGATTTGAAAAATTGGGGAGTTGAATTTAATGTTTCATCTGTAAATATTGAAAATAAAAATTTTACTTGGAAGACTGATTTTAATATTAGTACGAACAAAAATAAAATTCTTACATTGAATGTTGCAGAACAAGGAAAGGGAAAAGAAGAATCGACTAGTATTCGTAAAGAAGGAGAAGCCATTAATACTTATTATTTGGCAAATAATGTAGGGGTAGATTCAGAGAGAGGTATCTATATGATAGAACAGAGAAATAAAGAAGTTTGGGATAATACCTATGAAACGACTTCTACAGGAAAGATTATTCCTATGACAAACAATAACGTTTCTAATAATAAAATGATTCAACATGGAAAGACTCCTCTTCCTAAATTCTATGGAGGCTTGAGTAATACATTTTATTATAGAAATTTTGATTTAAATGTTATGCTTAGTTTTGCTGGAGGACATTGGTTGCTAAATAGCTTATATACTACTGGTACACAAATGAGCAGTGAATGTAATACTGTTAAAGATATGGTGGGTAATACATGGGAAAAAGCAGGTGATAATGCCAAATATCCACAATTGGTATCTGGAAATAATTACCATTATGATAATGATGGCAATTATAGTGAAAAAACAGTTGCTTATGGTAGTGTTGGCCAAACAACTCGTTTCCTCCAAAGGGGAGATTATATTCGTTTGAGGAATTTACAATTGGGGTATACTTTGCCTAAATCTGTATTGAATGCCATAAGATTGAGCAATGTAAGGTTTTATGTCGGTGTGACAAACTTGTTTACAATAACAGGTTATGATGGATTGGATCCGGAAACCCAGCAGGATTTGCCTATTCCGCGTACTGTGAACTTTGGACTTTCGTTGAACCTATAATTTAATTGAAATATGAAAAGTAAATATTTGACTATATTAGCTTGTGTTGGATTATTAAGCTTTTGTTCATGTGATGATTTTTTTGAGTTAAAAAGACCTCAGGAAACACAATGGACAACAACTGCAACATATGAACAGGGACTTTCTTCTGCTTATGTGAGTTTACAATGGACAGATGCCGGAAGGGGATTTCCTCAGTATATTGATTTTTTAACATCTGGAACAGCTTCTTTGATGGACGGTAATACTCCTGGTTTGGATGGAGAAAAATATTTTTACAGAAGCTTTGATGAAAAATTAGGGAGAATGACTACAATTTGGAGAACCCATTACAATGTAATAACCAAATGTAATTTAGCTCTTGATGTTGATCGAGATGGTAATGGTAATCCATTTAATTTGGATATGAGAAGTGATGATTTTATTCATAATTACACAAGACAAGTTGCTGAATATCATTTTTGTCGTGCGTTTGCTTACTTTAGTCTAATTCGTATTTTTGCGGCTCCTTATAATCATAGTGGTGAAAATAATCAGAAGGTTATTCCTCTGAAAGAGAGTGCTGCTTATTCAAAAGAAGATGTTTATAATGAAGAGCTGGGTACGGTTGAAGAAGTTTATGATTTGATTATTTGTGATTTAAAATATGCTAAAGAAAATCTGCCAGATCAATTTACATTAACTTCGTGGAATAATGTTTCTGGATATGAATGTGGGCGTGCTAATAAGTGGGTTGCTACATCTTTATTAGGAAAGGTCTATTTTCTTATGGGAAAGTATGCCGAGGCAAAAGCTGAATTTGATGCAGTTATTAATTATGCGGAGTCAACAGGAACTTATAAATTAGAAGCTCCAAAAGATCCATTTAATAAAGAAAAAGCACAAGATGTCCCGAAGGAGTCTATTTGGGAATTTAATAGTGGCTTTTTGGATGGAAAGTTTGAAAACCATAATAATTACATGTATTGTGGAATGGTTATGGGATTACGTTTTCGAGATTCGAACGGAGATGAATTAGAAAGTCTTCCGGGGAATAATGAAGGTACTGTTATCAGTTCGTGGAATGGTTTTGGCATCGCTTATACTTCATTGAAAGAGATGGGATGGATGAAAGATCCTATGAATGGAGATTATACGGTTACCCCAGAAGCTGAAGCTGATTTACGATATCAACAGGTATATCATTTAATGTTACCTTATAAAGAAGGTATTAAAAAAGGAGATCTTGAGTATATAACGACTGAATCTTTGGCTGGTCATTCGATGGTTAAGACACCTCATGTATATATTGATAAATTTTTTCGTGGTGCAAAGCCTTATGGAAAATTCTCTAAATTTCCGTTTATCAGATTAGCTGATATTTATTTACTACGTGCTTGGTTAAGATGGAACAGTAATGATTTACAGGGGGCTGCGGATGATCTGAATATTGTTTGGAATCGGGCTAATCCTCAAAATCCGAATATTTATACTACTTCTAATGTTAATCATGATGCGATTTACCATGAATATCTGCGAGAGATGACAGGAGAAGGGTGGACTGTTGATTTTATGATGGGAACTCAAATGACAATTCCTGCAGGTGACAGTAAATTGAATTCATCGGTTGCTCCTCCTTATTCATCTTGGTATTGGTCAATACCGGATGACGAGGTGAATTTAAATGACAAATATCAGTAATTTCAGAGAAATGAGAACCTGTATATTGTTGATTGTTTCTGCTCGTTTATTTGTGAATATGTTGGAGTTATACGCTCAAGACAAAGCAAATGTAAGTGGTGTTTATCCTCGTTTGGTGATGGTGGCAAAGCAGATTCCAAGAACAGAAGTAGGAACAAGGGTCTTGTTTCCCTATGTCAATCGTTTTTTGCATGGACTTACGAATCAATTGATAATCGGACTTCACATTATTGACTAGAATGGAAATGTAAGGACTTTTAAAATTTTGAATGTTGGACCAGAAGAATATTATTATTATGAATTTTCTGTAAGTTTTTCTGCTCGTTGGGTTCGTGTGACTTCAACTAAGAACAGTAAAGCTACGGTTTAGTTCATTTATGATAATTGAAAAAAGAGCGACCAATAATAAGTACTTGTTTGTGTTTTTATTTCTAATAAGTTAGTGGTATAAATGCCACTAACTTATTTTCTACAATCGAGTGCTATGGGATTGTTGTGTTTAATAATTAAAAATCTCATGTATATGATGATGAAACTTTGTCTTTTGTTTTTTCCTTTTTTCTTGATTTCATGTCAAGGATATGTACAAACAGAGAAATCTCCTGTTGAATATGTAAATCCTTTTGTTGATACCCATAAAAGCCGTTGGTTTTTCTTTTCGTCTGCAAGTAGGCCCTTTGGAATGGTAAATTTAAGTCCTGATACAAATGTAGATGGATCATGGAAATCTGGATATATGTATGATAGTACATATATCCGTTGTTTCAGTCATGTGCATGCTTGGCAACTGTCGGGTATACCTGTGATGCCGACTGTTGGAGATTTCAAAGGACATTTGGGTATGGAGGCTTATAAATCTTCTTTTAGCCATAGAGAGGAAATTGCAGCTCCTGGATATCATAAATTATATTTAGAAGATTATGATGTGTGGGCGGAATTAACTTCAACATGTCGAGTAGGTATGCATAGGTATACTTTTCCTGAAAGTGATCAAGCTTATATTTTATTTGATACAGGTGCATTTCTTGCTCATGCGGATATGGATTCTTCTTTTGTTAGAAAAATAAATGATTGTGAAATAGAAGGTATGTCGCTGATGGCTCCTACTGGTAGAAGACCCAAAGCAACTCCGATTTATTTTGTCGCTCGTTTTAATAAAAGAATGAGTGCTTTTGGAGGATGGAGAGATAATACAGTATTAGATGAATTGACAGAAATTTCCGGAAAAAATATAGGAGCTTTTGCCCAGTTTGAAACGTGTGAAAGGGAGAAAATCATATTAAAAGTGGCTATTTCCTATAATAGTCCAGAACAGGCACGAAAAAATATGGATGCTGAATTATGTAATTGGGATTTTGATCGTGTGAAAAAAGAGTCGTTTGACGAGTGGAACCGGGAATTGGATAAGATTCGTGTGGAAGGAGGTTCTGAAAAGCAAAAGATAAAATTTTATACGGATTTGTGGCATGCTTTGTTAGGACGTCGGATTGTGAGTGACGTAGATGGAAAATATTTAGATATGACTGGTGATACTCCTGTAACCTGTCAAGCCCCTTTGGACAAAAAGGGAAATCCTTGGCCTCATTATAATTTTGACGCATTATGGGGGAGTCATTGGTCTCTTAATATTCTTTGGTCGATGGTTTATCCAGAGGTGATGGACGGTTTTTGCAATACGATGGTGAGTATGTATGAAAATGGGGGATTGATACCACGTGGGCCTTCTGGGGGAAATTATACTTATGTGATGATCGGAGATCCTGCGGTCTCTTTTTTTGCAACAGCTTATAATAAAGGAATCCGCAATTATAATGTGGTAAAAGCCTATGAAGGACTCCGGAAAAACGCTTTTGTCGGAGGCATTCGTGATCATGCTGGGTATGAGCATGAAAATCCTGCTTTTGGGGGTGGTATGGATTATTATGTTCGGCAAGGATGGATTCCGGAACACATTAAAGGCAAAGGTGGGCACAAAGATGGCTGTGCGATGACACTGGAATACGCTTATCAGGATTGGTGTTTGGCACAGCTTGCAGCTAATTTGGGGAAATGGTCTGACTATGAGTTGTTTATGGGAAGATTCCGGAATTATAGAAATGTCTGGAATCCGGAAAATAAATATATGCAACCACGAGAGATAGATGGAAGTTGGTGTAAAGAGTTTAAACCCATTGGCTCTGAGTTTGGATTTACAGAAGCTAATGGGGCTGTTTATACACATTTTGTTCCCCATGACATGCAAGGATTGATAGAGTTATTTGGAGGAAAAGATGTCTATGTGGAACGATTGAACCGACAATTTGTAGAAGGAGAGAAAAATGGTTTTAAGCATGACCGGTATTATACAACATGGACTGCTTACACTAATCAGCCCGGGACAGGAATGGCACATTTGTTTAATCATGCTGGTTATCCGTGGCTGACTCAAAAATGGGTACGTAAAGTGAAAGACGCCTATGGTGACATCACTCCTTACGGAGGATATGAAGATGATGAAGATCAGGGACAAATGGGTGCATTGGGAGTCTTGATGGCAATCGGTTTATTCGAAGTTGACGGTGGTGCGTCCCGGTATCCCGTGTATGAGATTTTTACACCTATTTTTTCTAAAATCAGAATCAAACTTAATCCGGATTATTATGATGGAGAAGAATTTACTTTGATCACGAATAATAATACTCCCCAGAATATGTATATCCAATCTGCTCGTTTGAACGAAAAAGTACATGATAAGTATTGGTTTTCTCATCAGGATTTTGTGAATGGAGGTACTTTGGTGCTGGAACTTGATTCTGTTCCTGATAAAACATCCAGATTGTAGTTTATGTATAATATTTTAATTGTTAGTAGTATAATGAAAAAAATTATAAGTTTGTTCGGTGTTGTATGCATCTTTCTACAGTACTTGCACAAGATACATTATTTGTTTCTCCTATAGGGGCGGGTGAATTATTTACGCGGGAAGCACCGGGTAAAATAGAAGATATAAACCATAAATTAGCTTCTGTCACAGGGCCTCGACACAATGTTGTCGTTTTTTTTGAAGGAGGACTTTATGAATTAAAAGAACCTTTGCTCATTACCGGAAGAGAAAAGAACCGGAATGTTGATACTTTGACATTGCTCGGTAGTACCTCTAAAGTTGCAATTTTATCAGGTGGACGTCGTGTTTCCGGGTGGAAACAGACAGGTAAAAAGGTTGTGCAAGCAGTCCTTGCTGAAAATGTAGATTTCCGCCAGCTATATATAAATGAAAAAATGGCAATACGGGCACGTACTCCTAATAGAACGAATGAAAATGACTATTCCCCATATAATAGAGTAGCTGCTTTTGATGAAAAAAAGCAGACCGTGCTCATTACAGAGAACAGGATCGAACAATGGAAGAAAGCTGATGGTCTTGAGATGATAATCAATCATCATTGGTATCAGAGTCGCTTTCGTATCGATTCGATGTCTATGAAAGATAATATAACAGAAATTAAACCGGTGATGCCGGCATGCAAACATCTTTTTCAGCTGACATATGCCAAAATGTTAGCGTCGGGTAAACCCTATTATTTTGAAAATTCCCGGGAGTTTCTGGATCAGGAAAGAGAATGGTATTTAGATAAAAAAACTTTCACATTGTACTATATTCCGGAAGAAGGAACAAGGATAAAGGATCTTTCGGTGACGTATCCGGTATTGGAACGGATCATAAAAATAGAAGGTAATGAAGGAAAACCGATAGAAAATGTCCATATCCGGAATCTTAAATTAGGATTTACGAACTGGACAGTCCCGACACGTGACGGTATTATTGGTACACAGGGTGTACAGGGCAGGGGATATACAGGCGATATGGAAAGAGGCATTTTGGAAGTAGAATTTGCCCGTAATATTCAGATTAGTCATTGCCATTTTATAGGGGCAGGAGATAATGGCATTCTTTTTATTCGAGGAGTAAAGGAAAGTAAAGTGAAATCGTCTCATTTTGATCAAATAAGTGCGAATGGAATTGTAATTGACACATACCGGAAAGGTTTACAACCTGAATCCTATTTGTGTGAGAAAAATCTGATTGAAGATAATTTGATTGAAAATATCGGTATGCACTATACGAATGGAATGGGGCTAATTGCCAGTTTTGTTGCTAAGACGACCATTCAGTATAATGAAATTAGAAATGGACGGTATACCGGAATGCAAATAGGAAACCATTTTGGAGATAGGATTTCGGTAATGAGGGATAATGTTATCAAGAGAAATAATATTCACCATGTTATGCAACTACATGATGACGGCGGAGCAATTTATACTTTGTCTTTGCAACCCGGCACTCGTATTAAAGAAAATTGGATGCATGATTTCGGGAGAAGCGAGTGGGCTGATAATTTTCCTGTAAATGGTATTTTCCTAGACAATAATAGTGGATATATTCGGGTGCAGGACAATGTGTTTACGGATTTGAATACGGTTGACCGGATCAAGGAACAATGCGCGGGAAATGCTACGACACGCGATAATATACTGGACAATAATAATAGCCAGAATATGGAAATTAAAGAAAATGCAGGTTATCGTGGAATGGTAGGAGTTCTTATAAATAGAGATTAGCAAACCATATACATTATGAAAAGGAAAATTATGAAATTGAAGGTACAGGATATTTATAAAGGCATTCTTTTACTAATTTTTTGGCTGTTCAGCCTGCCCTTTGCTATGGCTTCTCAAAAAGTATATAAATGGGGTGAGGATGGTATCCGAATTGAGTTAAAAGAATATCTTGATATTCCCGAAATGAAATGGCCTGTCACTTTACTTCATTATCGAATTGATTTATCGGGGGCACAGATAAGTGATCCGGGAAGCCTGTCGCTGATCGGAGACACCGGGCGACCTGTCCCTTTTCAATTGATCGATATACAAGCGGAAAAAGGAGTAATCCGGTATGCAACATTGTGTTTCTTATCGGATTTACCATCTGGTTCGACAAAAGTATTCCGGCTTCTCCCGAAGGTAGATGAAAAGCAAACTTTTCGTTTATCGTATTCTGATCGGGTGAAGGTGGTTTCTTCGTTATCTTCCGAACTGCTTTCAAATGGATTGGTTCGTATACAAATCAGTAAAGTGTTGGATGAGAATCATCCGGTTTTTGTGAGATTTGGTACGGACGAGGATTGGTTAGGAGAACTTTCGCTTACTCACGAAAATGAACTTACTGGATTTGAAGTAGAAAAAAAGGTGGAATGTGAGATATTCTCGGAATATTGTATTCATTTATGTTTTGAAGATACGAAAAGATATGATTTGACTTTACGTATGATTTCTGGTATGGATTATGTGGAAATGGACGAGAACATGAGTGGCTTTAGCCAATCGGACCGGCTTTCGGTTATCTTGAACTGGAATCGGTTTCAGCCGGAGGTACGGTATTGTCCGACTCGTGCCGTTCAGATCGATAAGTCAGGAAAGGGCTATTCTAACTTTCAGTGGGAGCCGATGGAGGGTTTGAAAACAGTAATGTCGGCCGATAGACATCCTTTGGCTAATTTCGATCAGCGGAATGGAGAAGATGGGAAGTTGCCTTTTCGCCTTTCTTCTTATCATAACTGGATGACCTGGTGGCGATTGCATACGGCTGCATTTTGGAATGAAAAGACTGGTCAGTCTGTTGGTATCTATATCCATGATTTTGAAAAATGGAAAGATCCTTCTTATCCGTTATGGGGTAGTAAAGAATATCTATCGGTAGAATATTATTATAAAAAGGACCACTTTTATTGGAAGTTCCCTTTGGTAAATGGAGAGCGTTCCGTTTCTATTGCTCTGTATCCTCATCAAAAAGATAAAGATATAGTGGACGAAACTAATAAATCACTTGTCTATATCGATTATTTGCGTCGTTGGTACGGGTGGATTTCTTTGGATAAGACGAAGGACTGGATTCTTGATTATGAATCAAACCGCTCTGTTCATCAACCATTTTATAAATCAGCAAAACAGGAGATGAAAGCGAATCCTGAAGAACTCATCCGAAAATTTAGGAGGAATGTACAGGCCATGGCAACTGCAAACGAAAGATATTCTGGCCCTACTCCGGTAGGAGCAAGAGAATATCTGGATCATTTGACCCCCTTGTTCGAAATATCGGAAAATCAGCTTTCTATTTCTGATTATAAAAAAGTAAGGGCCTATTATCTTTTTATGAATTATGTTTTTATGGACGAAGCACTTATGCCAGTCCGGACGATGCTTAGTGGGCATCCTAATTTCTTGGGGGATTTGAAATCTATAGCGGGAGCTGCCACTTTCCTGTTTCCTGACCATCCGGAAGCCCGGATGTTTGCAGACCATTTTGAAAAATCAATAGCCTTGAATCTGAATTATCACATTCGTCCGGAGGTAAAGTTTTGGGATGCAAAGGGAGGACGTTCTACTGAAAATTTGTCTTGCTATACATGGGCTTTTCTGAGGCCAACTTTGAAAATATCTTTTCTGTTACATCATTATTATGATGGAAAAAACCGGATATTGCAACCGAATATTTCGCTTTATTGCGATTGGTTGTTAAACACGTTGACCGCTCCATTAGATCAGTTGGATGGCAGGCGCGCCATACCTCCGCAAGGAGCACATTCCAGAAAGCCTGATATTCCTGATTTATTGAACACATTGGGACAGGAGTTAAAATATTACGATCCGCTGTTAGCGGAGCATATCTTTTGGGAAACGCATCCTAATGACGGAAGTTTCGAGTCTCGCAAATCTGCGGATACCTGGGCGATAGCATCCAGAGATAAACGGCCTTATGAAAAGGGAACTAATCCCCATTTACAATCTGCAAAGTATACGGGATATGGTTATATTCTTCGCCGCAATTATGGCGCATCTGATGAGATGTATGTGAATTTGCAACAGATAGATGACGGTCCGAATTATCGTTGGGGACGTGCCGGGAAAGGTGGAAATGGTATTATCTATTATTATGCAGATGGTAAAAGATATAGCCATAACGGGACGGAAGACGTCGGGGACGGTCCTTTCGGAGATACGGAACGCTGTACGAATTTCGGTGTGAAAAAGGAAGGTGTTTATCGAGGAATTGGCGAATATCGGAGTGTGGGGCGCAATGATCTGTCTGAACCTTTGTTCGATTTTGGGTTTGCCCAGTTTGCTGCGGTTAAGGGAGACAAAGATATTCGGTCTCTCTATAAGTCGAGGAGTGTTTTAATGGCTGAAAATGACTATATAGTTATTTTCGATGATGTTGCCAATTCGAATGTTGACGGACGTTTTTCCTGGTTTGTCGGAGTAAATGATGATTTTCCTGAAATTCATCAGTTAAAACCAGGGGTTCAAGGGGTAAACGCAGATATCCAGTTGACTTCCAGTCCTTATCATAAAGATGCAAAATCTCCCGAAACAAAAGGTATGTATTTTGACGGGAATGGTGATTTCTTAACTTTGGTGACCCATAAAAAGAAATTGAAGGTAAAGTATATATCGGATGTTTGTGAGGTATATCATCCATCAGGTAAAGTTGATTGGGTGTTTCGGAATGACCGATCGGTTGTATATCATAAAGATGGAATCTGCTTTGAAGGAACGTCCGGTTTTATTCGCCGTCATTCGAAACGACATTATCAGGCTGCCTTATTTGATGGAAAGATTCTTTCTGTTCCCGGGATGACAGTACAGTTTGATTCAGAAAATAAAAATAACGGATTGAGTTTAGAAGCGATAGGTGATCGGTATTTCGGGAAAATGCAGATTTCAAGTCCTGCACTGATACGCATTTCATTGGATAAGAAAATAGATCCCGCGTATGAATTTTATTTGAATGGCATTTCTTCCGTGTTACAGAAAGAAGGGGATAAAACCTTTTTATTGCGTCTGGATGTAGGCATTTATGATTGGCAGTTGACAGATAAAGGGGTGATCCCAGGGCAACCGGTTATAGAAAAATGTATTAGTGGGCGTGATTGGTGTGAGCTGTCTTGGAAGGCAGTTCCGGGAGCAGCCTTTTATCAGGTCTGGACAAGTGAGGATTTTGGAAAAAACTGGCAACTGTATAAAAAACGAATTTTAGAAACAGTTTGCCGGGTGGAAAATCAAGGTACGGATAAAAAAATACATGTCCGTATCGTTGCCGGTACTGAAGGAGGTTTCAGTCTGCCATCAAATGATTATCCGGTTTATTTATCCCCGGAAAACGCACATGCTCCGGAAGGGCTGAGGGTTGAACTTGAAGGAGATATTGCGACGTTGAGCTGGGGGCAAATCCTGGGGGCGGATCAATATATTTTATATGGTCGCAAACGGGGAGCGGATAAGTTCGAACAGATATATAAAGGAGATGAGCGAAGCACGCGGATTAAATTGGTGGATACAGCTGTGTATGAATTTGCTGTCACGGCTACTAATGGCAATGGAGAAAGTAAGAAGAGCGTGATTGTCGATACGGATCGGACTCGGTTTATCAATTGGTCTCCTATACCGGGCGAAAAATTCAGACGTGATCCGGAAAACCAGGAAAACGGATATATAGAATATAACCCGTGGATTGAAGATCAAATGAAATTATTAACATATCCTAAATGAAGATTCTGTTATATGAAAAAGATTTTTTATGGCACATTGTGTTGCTTGTTATTATATACGGTACAATCGGATGCACAAAATAAATTGTCGCAGGAACAAGTCGAACTTACCCAGTTAAGGAAATATGAACAAAATAATCCTTCGAAGATGAGTATGCCTGTTCCGGGACCGGAAGAAAACGAGCAGCTGTTTGGAGCCCGTTTAATGCGTTCAGCAACTTTGTTGGAAACCAGTAACCCGAATCGGAAGTTACCTGTATTTGTCCTGATTTATGGACAATCAATAACCGGTAGTAAAAGTTTTACCGATAATGTGCGTGAATATCTTGAAGGTAAATTCCCTTATGCCGATATCCGAATCGAGAATCGTTCTATAGGTGGATTTGGTGGTGAACAGTTGATTCGCCCTGCTGTACACGATATCTATCGTGCTTGTCCGGACTTGATAATCTTTCATGTGTATGGTGGAGAAAATCATGGTGAACTGGAAACTTTTTTCAGTAACGTCCGTCGTTATACGACTGCTGATATTATCCTGTTGAACCATCATATAAATGGAAGCAAGGATGTGATAAAATACAACAAATTTTCCTATGATTATTTACGCTATATAGCTAATAAATATAATTGCGAATTGGTGGACCTTACTCGTAACTGGAGTCGCTATCTGGTAGATAATAATCTGAGTGTGAAAGACTTGCTGCGTGATAATACACATCCTAACCGGGACGGCAACTGGTTGATGGTCCAGTTGATAGGGCGTCATATTCGTTTAAACACCCTGTACCCGAGTAATTGGTATGAAGTTGTCCGTAGCTATTATGTAAAGAATGCTTATGACATGGATAGCGAGAACCCTTTGAAATTTCATGGTGAGCCTTGGAAAATGATAGGAGGTGTGGCATGTGGCGAAAATGAGAAGGGCTCTCTGTGTTTAACATTTGACGGAAGCCGTATCGATTTGGTTGCCGGTATTGTACCGGAAGGGCGTAAAATGGGGACGGCTCGTATTTTGATAGATGGCAAACCTGTTTCTCGGAATACATCTTTGTATACGATTACCCGTCCCAGTGCTGGTCCCGGAACTTGGTTTCCTTTGGTACGCCGTATCGAACATAAAACTGTGTTAATCCCGGAAAAATGGACGTTGAGAGTGGATGCAGTCAATGCCGATTCTACAGTTTGGACATTCAGTGTATATGGCTCTAAAACAGGTTTTGACGGTTCGGGGACCAGTGATAGGGCGTTTGTTTCAAAATCAGGTCGTGTAGTTATCGCTCCAGATGATTTTATGTTTGTGAAAATTAAAAATACATTTAAGACGGTTGCCAAACCTGGATTTGAGTCGACTTGGACGGTGGAGCCTCTTTATAAGGAAATTTATTCTACCCCATTGATTGATGATGCGAAAAAGGTTTATAAGACGACAATCGTACAGGGGTTGACAAATACTTTGCATACGCTTGAAATAGTACCGGCAGGCGATGGTATTGTTCCAATAGAAGCGATAGAAGTTCATCGTCCGCCATTGCGATAGAGAGGAAAAATTTAATAATACAATACTTAAATCGTGAAAAATGCTAAAAATCAATGTGTCTATATTTATCGTTTTGCTATCGGTATTCTGGGGTGTTGCGGAAACCCATGCGCAATGCTCTCCAGTAGTCTTTAATCATAATGAAGCAGCCAGACCCGGCGAGGCTTTTAATTTACAAGGAACCGGTTGGGGAAAACAGGTAGAGTTATGGGGAAGTATGGTCCAGGGAAATGAAAATGCACTTGCTCCTTCATTTCCGATTCAGATTCTCAGCAGTGATGATTGTAGTGTGACTGGATTTTTCCCTTCGAACAAACAGTTTCGGAGGAATGCGCTGATTGCAGTTTGGGTCAAGAATGGAACGAATATCAGTGAACCGGTATTTTTGAACCGAGCCAGGGCTGTAACATTAGAATTTGAAGAGATTATGCCGGATTATGTGTTTCGTGTTTTCGGAAGAAACCTTTTTTTGCCTGGATGCAAACCTGTCGTAACGTTTGTTCATCCGGATAGTGGGACACGGTCACAGGCCTCTGTCTTGGATGCAGATCCGTATGTATTGACGGTACAAGCGCCGGATAGGTTGGAGGCTGGTGTACACTATCGTATAATGGTTAATAACGGGGCTGGAGGAGAATATGGTAATTCTTTGGCTGAAGAAACGATGTTGGCACGGGTGAAAAGTGCGGATCCTTTTTCTTTGCATGTCCCTTGGGGATGCGATTTTATTTTTTACAAGAATGTATATAATGTAAAATCAGATACCCGTTTACAATTTCATGCCAAAGGTGATGGTCTTGTGAATGATCGGATAGCTTTGCAGGAAGCAATCGATAAAGCGTATGCAGATGGAGGAGGAGTTGTATATTTACCTGCCGGTACATATAAATTGGATTTTCAGGAAGGAAGTGGACTTGTGATGCGTTCGAAGGTCGTATTGAAAGGGGATGGTCCGGAACTGACTGTTATCCAATATGGATTTGGAGTTCCTCCGGCTTATCCGGACCCGATTGGTGTCGGTGGATGGCCGGATCATACTACGGAAGGGGTAGCTTTTTTGTGGCCGTTACATACGGAACTTAGTGGACTTTCTGATTTGAAGATTCAAAATGTAAATACTTCAGGATTGTGGCGGCATAGTTTGAAAACGGTTTGGCCGGATTCTGAAAAGAAGGCGCCGGGTGCATCCGGTTCCCGTTTCTTTGCTATTAATTGTCATTTCGATTTGTCGGTTGCTTGGGGGCTGTCGTGGGGATATGTGGACAAGATGTTAATCTCGAATTGCAATTTCAGGAGTTATGCGAATATAACGTGGCCTTGGATGTGGCACTGTGACGGATCGACAAATTTTGTAGTTCGTAATAACCGTGTGTTTTATAGTGCCGGACGTTTTGGTTTCAGTAACGGTTGTAATGGAATCATCGAGAATAATCACATCACTCGTATGGGCGATTTGCAAGCGTTTAGAGGAGAAACCGGAGGTTTCAATATAGATTTTACCAAAGATGTGGTTCTAATGAACAATATATTGGATGTAGAGGGAGACTCTATTGTCGACCGGAATATGGGAGAGACTATTTTGAGTCAGGGAGGAAATCCAGTAGGGCAATCTCTTGGAAGGGTAGAGGAGGCTTCTTCAACTTCATTGACTGATCGGTCGCAAAATTGGACGCAGATTCGGACATCCGATTATTCAACTTGTGCTGTACTTGCAATAGTAAAGGGTAAGGGTGCGGGACAATGGAGGAAGATTAAAGGCAATAACCAACATACCATTTTTATAGATGTTCCTTGGACTGTGATTCCTGACAGGAGCAGTAACTATGTCGTAACCCAATGGTCGGCAGAAGATTGGCTGGTAAAAGGGAATATCCTTAAAGAGAATAACCGGGGTATTTGGTTTTATTGCGGAGGAACGGATGTTGCTATAGTTGGCAATGAGCTGGAAAATTCGGAAGGAATTTATTTACGTTCAGATCAGCGGGTCGAAGTGGGACGGTATAATTTGATGTGGAATGCGATTGTTGAAGAAAACGTGATAAGTCGTACAGCCCGAAAGCGCCCTGCTCATATCTGTTCAGTTCTGGCTGTCCAGAAAAATGATACATTGATAGGATTAGGCAGCTTAGGTATAGAAATTCGCAGGAATACGATTGTTGCATCTAAACCCAATATTGGTTCTTTTATTCCGGGGGAGGGGTATTGGAATGAAGTGCGTTCCCCAAATGAAGATGTATTGAACCATGTTACGGGGATTGTAGGGACGGTGTTTGACGGAAATAAATCAGTCAATATGAATTATGCTTATCAGTTGAGTCAGAAAGGAACTTCACAAACAACGATTAAAGATCCTGTTGATCTGGATGTTGATTTGCTGACAAATATCCCTTTATCCGTAAATTTAACGGACGCTGTTGTATATAGAACTGGGAAAAAGGAAAACAAAGACCCTTTTTTTCCCTATTTGACAGAAAAAGCGCCTTCTATATGCCAGGATCTGGGAGTTGAAACGATTGATGGTATATCAGTTCAAAAAATCATTTTCCATTCGCGGGAGTATTTGTCTCCTGCAGGAATGGATTCTACAAGGATTTTCGGGGTGATAGCCCGGCCGGAAAAGCCAGGTCGCTATCCGGGATTATTGGTGCTGCATGGGGGTGGTGGAGCTGCAGAGGTCGAAAAAGCAAGGAAGTGGGCAGCTCATGGCTATGTAGTGGTTGCTGTTGATGAGCCGGGAGTGGCTGATACGAAAAATACACCTCTGAGTAAAGGACCGTGGAACCAGTTTCGGTATGGTGAACATCGTTTCGTTGTCGAGCCGGATGTCACGTCAAGCACTATTTTTGATGCAGTCTTGGCTTCTTTGCAGGGACTTTACCTCTTAAGGAATCAGCCGGATGTAATTCAGGATAAGATTGGAGTCATAGGTATTTCCTGGGGTGGTTATCTGACAACAATGATAACTGGTTTAGCAAGTCCGCTTATTGCCGCTTCTTATTCTGTTTTCGGTTCTGGATTTTATGATGCCAGTTCCGTATTTTTGAAAGAGTTGGACCGGATGGAACCATTGCATAAAGCTGAATGGTTGAAATGGCTGGATGCCGGAAGAAGAGCTCGTAACATTCGGACCCCATTTTTCATAGCAGCAGCAACCAATGATAATTGGTTTTATCCACAAGCTGTAAAAAATACGCTTCAGCATATTTCTGCTCCGGTGAACCATGTTTTTTCCCAAAATGTGAGTCATAAGATTGCTTTGCCGGGAGGAACTGAAAATAAAAAAGCGGATTTCCCGGGCTGGACTGCGATGGAAAAAAATTATTTTGACTATTATTTGAAGGGTAAAGGAAAGAGATTTCCTAAGATAGGTACGATTCATGCAGAGAAATTCGGAACATCTCATATACGGGTGGAATTTTCGGTTGATAGTGATACTCCGATAAAACGAGCTGAAATAAACTATTCTCAAGTAGGAGAAGTTCCGACAAAAAGAAAATGGACTACAGTTCTGGCGAAACAGGTGCGGAAAAATGTGTATGAAGCATTGATTCATATTCGAGACCTGGGGACTGTTCCTGTTGAATTTTATGGAACAGTCTCAGATTCTCGTCCTGTTTCGGTTTCCAGCTATATGATTTGGTATTCGAATTGATATACCGAGAATTTACACAACATATGAATCATACTATTTGCCGGAAATAGACCAGATTAGCTTCTGCTGAATGTCTGGCTGACAAACTTCAGGACTTCCGGCAAGGCTGTCCGCCAGTACGTCCAGGAGTGCCCGCCGCCGCGTACGCGAAATTCGTGTTTGATGTTCTTCTGCCGCATGATCTGGTGAACTTGGAAATTTCCTTCCAGCAACCCGTCTTTGTCACCGCAATCGATATAGTAACGGATGTTGGGCAGTTTGTTTTCGTCCCAGTCGGAAAGTATCTTTTCGACGCTGTTCTTATGCCAATGTTCGTCGCCCGGCCCGAACAGGCGGTTGAACAGGTCCTTGTGCGATTTGGCTTTCCGCGTATCCATGACCGAATCATCGAAGACTGCGGCGCTTAGCGGGGCGCATGCACAAAACATATCCGGATGGTGCAGGCTGTAGAGGAATGATCCGTATCCGCCCATCGACAGGCCGGCAATGGCACGGCTTTCCTGGTTGCTGCGAACGCGATAGGTCTTTTCCATATAAGGGATCAGTTCTTCAAAAAACATATCTTCGTAAGGGACCTTTCCGTCATACTGGTTCACATACCAGGTATCCCATGCGTCCGGCATAACGATGATCATCGGGACTGCCTCTTCATTGGCTATTGCACGGTCGGTAATCGTTTTCATCTGCCCCATATGTATCCAGTTTGTTTCATTGTCTGTGTAGCCATGCAGAAGGTAAAGGACCGGATAATTCCTCTTTGAGGTGTTGTAGTCGGAAGGCAGGTAAATGGAGTAAGAAACTTTCCTTCCTAATTTCTGGCTGTCGAATGAGAGCGATTCGAATACGGCACTTTGTGAATATCCTGCAAGATTGACTAATAAGCACAGGATAAGAGATAAGCATACATTGTTTTTCATATAATATTGATAATTAGATTTGCCAGTTGTTTCCATGGGGAGGCAAAAACTTGTCCTCGCGCTTGACGCGGGGCCGCAAAAGAACAGGCCTTATTAATCAGTTTATATGGTCGGTTTTAATGCGATCCCGCGTCAAGCGCGGGAACAGGGCAGTTTGACGCACCCTCACGGATTAAAATTAATCGACAGGATAAGGGAACTGTGTCAGTCCTTTATACATGAACTGGTAAGTAGGCACTTCAACCCCCAATTCTTCAGCGGTCCGGACAACATAGCCTGTCAGTGTCTCCACCTCCGTACGGCTACCCCGTTTGAAATCGCTGTGCATGGAAGTGGTGGAATTATTCGGCATGATCTTCTGTGCTTCAATAGAAGAAAACACAGGATTATCTTTAAACCGAATACCTTTTGCCTCTGCCACGCTTTTCAGTTCATAGCTTAATGTAATATACAGATCGATATGACGGTCGAGCACTTCACTTATCGTTTCATTAAAATAAGATGTGGCGGTTGCGGCTGTCGAGATCATAAAGAACTTTTTCCATATCTCCAGATCGATGTCATCCGGCACAGTTGTCAGAATACGGGCGTTTGCCAAGATCTCCTGCAATTCCTTCAACCGTGTTTTGTCTTCCTTATTGTTCCCTAAAAAGACACGGTCTTTGATTGTGAATTTCTCGATTCTTCCCGGTCTGACCAGGCGGGAACCTATATATACGCATCCTTTCCAGACTTCGTTGTCCGGTAATAATTTCTGTATGCGCTCTGTTATGTCCGCCCCGTTCAGGAGAGGGATGATAACCGTATCAGGTCCGATTATCGGAGCCAGTTGGGCTATATTCTCGTCCAGGTCGTAACTCTTGGTACAACAGAACAGATAATCGACCGGACCGCCTATCTCGGCTGGCTTGTCAGTCGCAAGGGTAGGCCTGGCTTTGATCGTCAGGAATGTATTTTTGACTTCGATGCCGTTTTCCCGGATTGCTTTCAGGTTTTCACCTCGGGAAATGAAATAAACATCTACATTGTCTGAATCTTTGTAACGGGCGGCCAATAATCCTCCGTAGTAACCGCCTACGGCTCCTATGCCGGAAATTGCTATTTTAGTTTTACTCATGTTTTATACTATTATTCTGCAAAGATGAAAAATAAAATTGGAATAACTATATCAGTTTGAGTTCTTTTAGAAAGTCAGGGATACATTGTTCAAAATTAACACCGAAACGGTAATCTGTTTTTGCTTTGTAGGTCCGGCGTATGCTGTCTGCCGTAAAGTTTACGGCTATCTGCGCCGATTCGTTTAAGCTGAAATTATTCAGCAGCCCGGATAGCAGGGCGCTTGCAAAGATATCGCCTGTCCCATGATAAGCCCCCGGTATCCTTTGGGTGAACAGGAAACCGACTGTCTCTTCTTTCCTGTCGTAGGTCGCGGCTCCCAACTCTTCTTCTCTGAAGTAAACGCCTGTCAGTACGACTTTTTCCGGTCCGAGCTTACTTAGTTTCTTTAATATATTTTCGATATATGCCTGTGTGTAAGGTCCGGGATGGTAACTTTCTTCCAGCAATAACGCTGCTTCAGTGAGGTTGGGGACGATGATATCCGCCTTCTTGCATAGTGAACGCATGCCTGCGGCAAACTCCGGTTTGAATATCCGGTATAGTTCGCCGTTGTCTGCCATGACCGGGTCAACCAGGATCAGATTGTCTTTGGACTTGAACAGGGTGAAGAACTCTTTGACAAGATCCAGTTGGTCGAATGATCCTAAAAAGCCGCTGTATGTGGCGTCGAATTTGATGTTCAAGGATTTCCAGTGCTGCATGAACGCCCGCATATCGCCTGTCAGGTCGCGATAGGTATATCCGTTGATACCGCCCGTATGGGTGGATAAGATGGCTGTCGGCATGGCGCATGCTTCTATGCCGGCTGCCGAAAGAATGGGTAAAGCTACTGTCAGTGAGCATTTCCCGAAACCGGACAGGTCATGGATGGCTGCTACACGTTTTTGATGTTCTTTATTTTTCATATCTGATACTGATTTATCCATATAACAGCCAATCGGGGGGAATCGTTCTCTGGTGGCAGGGGAAATGCCTGACTGTATGTCGAATAGTTATTTTTATTACTTTTGTGGCAGGCTTATGTTTACTAATATGACTCATTAATATTAAAAGAGAATATGGAAAGAAAAGAAAATGCTGAAATATACCTGGCTGGCGGATGCTTCTGGGGAACGGAACATTTCCTGAAACAGATCAGAGGTGTGGAGAGTACGGAAGTGGGCTATGCGAACAGCCATGTTGCAAATCCGACCTATAAGGAAGTCTGTACCGGAAATACCGGGGCAGCCGAGACCGTCAAAGTTGTTTATAACCCGCAAATTGTCAAATTGCAGTTGCTGCTGGAGCTTTATTTCCAGACCATCGATCCGACCAGTGTCAACCGGCAGGGTGGCGACAGCGGCTTGCAGTATCGTACAGGCATTTATTATACGGATAAAGAAGATATCCCGGTTATTGAAGCTGCAATACATGAATTGGCAGAAGAATATACCGATCCGATTGCGATCGAAATAGAACCGCTCGTTAATTTCTATGCGGCGGAAGATTACCACCAGGATTATTTAGATAAGAACGTAAACGGCTATTGCCATATCAACCCGAAACTGTTCGAGTTGGCACGAAAAGCGAATATGTAGTTCGTATTTTAGGGGACGCAGACTACGCAGACGAGCGCAGAATAACGCAGAAATATAATTTAAATCTGCGTTATTCTGCGCTCGTCTGTGTTATCAGCGTCCGGTAAATCAGAACTTTTGCATATTCAGGTTCTTGTCCACCAGGATGCCGTCGATCGCTTTCAGGTTGAATTTAACCTTGCGTTTCGCTTTCAGCTTGATGGTGAAGAGATCCGTTGAACCCTCGAGCGTCGCCTTGTCGCCCAGATTGACGAAAGTAGGATAGAGCGCTTTCTGGCCGCTTGTGTGCAGGCGGTCGTACGTCAGGTTCTCCATTGCACCCAGACCGGCAGGTTCAATACCTGCGAAGTCATAGTCTTGCTGGTCGTACGGAAGGGCGAAGCTCAGTGCGTTGACAGCTTTGAGATCTTTACCTTTCACGAGGATTTCTATTGTCTCGCCTGCGTTGTAAGTCTGCTTCGGAGTGCTCAACTCGATTGTTCCGGCTACGCGATCCGTGCCCGGATCTTCAATGCCGTCTTCCAATTGGGTGGCAACAACCGAGATGTCGTATGCATCGATCAGTCCGTTGCGGTTGATGTCGCCGGCGCTGACGTAGTCGAAATCGCTGTCACCACGACGCAGACCCGTGTAGTTCATATACGAAGTCAGGTCGTTTGCGTCGATCTTCTTGTCGTTGTTGATGTCGCCCGGCAGGTAGCTTTCGGTTCCCGGAACCTTGAATACATACAGTTCGCGGCCGGCACCGTAGTTGCCAACGCCTTCCGTGATGTGCAGCTTGATGTAACGGGCCTTCGGCTGTTCCTTGAATGTGAATGTCTTCACGTCGCCGGTGCGTTCCCAGCGGAAGGAGTCGACAGCTGTCCAGTCTTCTTTGTCCATACTGTAGGACACAGAGCCGGCGAGGATCGTACCGTTGCCACCATCCTGGCGAGGCAGGTAGTCGAACTTATCCAACTGGTTGATCGTGCGCAGGTCGATAATCATGTCGAACGGCATTGCGTTCTTGCGGTATTTCGTATGGAACATATCGCCCAACTCAGCAAAGTCGAACAGACGGAAGATTTCGAAGCCTTCCTGTTCTTCGGCTGTTACTTCGCCGCGAATGCCCTTGATCGCAAATTCCAGCGGGTTGGACTTAGTCTTGACAGAGACGGTAGACCAGTCGGACTGGCCATCTTTGTTGACTGCACGGACTTTGAATGTATAATCTGTTTCGGCACTCAGATCGTCGAACAGCAGTTCGGTGTTCTTGATCTGCGTGTACAGCATACCGTTGAACTCGATTTCGTAGAAGTCGGCGCCGGAGACCTTGTTCCAAGTCGGTTTCAGCGTGTAGGCTTCGATGTTTTCATCCGCCACCTGTACTGTCGGTGCAGTCAGTGAACCGGTAGAGATGCGGTGGCTGTCGCCCATTTCGAACTTGTAACCGTCGATGTTGACAATGGTTTCATTTTCGGTGATGTCCGTAGCGGCCAGCTTCACTAACAGCTGCGGGTTCTTGGTGATCGTAACCTTTTCAAATTCGCTTCCTTTGGTGGCGAACTTGTTCAGGTTTGGAGTTGCGTCGTAGAAGTAAACGTCTGTGCCGTTCAGGTATTCGGCCATCGAACGGGCTGCGGTCAGTTTCACTTTGGAAGAACCTACTTTAGCTGTGATCTTCTTCGGCATTTCCGAAAGGTTGATGCGTAGTTCGGTTGCCTTTTCCTTCACGAAGCCGTCGAAGTTCCCTTTTGCCGGGTGTATCGTGATGGTAACTTTATCCGGATTATTTTTACCGTTTGAATCGATGATGGTCTTATTACCGATCACTACTTTCACTGCCGGATCATTGTTGTTACCGATCTCTATCAGTGTCGTAACACCTTCACCTTTCTGGTAAGCTTGTGTAATACCATCGTCGTCATATTCCGTGAACGAGCTGTAGCCCGACGGATAGAGTTCGTAGATACGCAGGTTCTTATCGATTTCCTTTACATTATTATTCGGGTTCGTCATCGGGATGATCGCACCGGCTTTCACGAATACCGGAAGTTTCCAAAGCGGAGAGGCGAAGTTGTTGACAACGCAGCCGCCTGTATATTGTTCACCTGTGAAATAGTCGAACCATTCGCCTTTCGGCAGATAGATACCGTCGCGGATGTCGTTACCTTTCTCGTCTGCCTGTGTTTCCTGGTAGATCGGGGCAACGAGGAAATACGGGCCATACATAAATTGGTATTGCGTAGCCTTACCGTATGTATAAGGATTCGGATCTTCGAGGAACATGGCGCGGATCATCGGCTTGCCGTCAACTGCTTCGCGGGCGATGCTGTAGGCATACGGCATCAATTCGGACTTCATTTTCAGATACCAGCGGTTGATGGAAGTAGCCGGTTCGCCTAAGGCATGCGGGTATTTCTCATTCGATCCCCAGCCGTCCATATTCAGTTCCATCGGCGTCCAGGTCTTCCATTGGAAGTCGCGGGTGTTCATTGCCAGGTTTTTGCCACCGAAGATACCGTCCATGTCGGACGTGATGTTCGGCTGTCCGGAAAGTCCGGAACCGATATAAGTCGGGATGTGGAAACGGATGTATTCCCATTGTCCGCCCGTCTGGTCACCCGACCAGACACCGGCATAACGCTGTGTACCGGCCCAACCGTCGAGGGAGATGATAAACGGACGCGCATCGTTTCCGTAATACGGCATGATATGTCCGACGTCGGACACACCGTTCAATCCGAACGAGTAGCCCCAGCCAACCCAGGCCACGTCTGTTTTCAGGACACGTACACCTGCGTCGCGCACTTCTTTCACGATATCGCGTTGCAGCAGGGCGCTGATACTGTCTTTCGGATGCAGGTCCGATTGAGTCCAGAGACCGATTTCGACACCGTTCTGATGTGCGTAATCTGTCAGGCTCTTCAGGTTCTGGATGTTGCCGTCCAGCGTTTCGGTCTGTCCATAGCCGGCTCCGTAGCCGTCGTTAGGCAGCAGCCAGCCGAGCGGCATATCATGATTCTTATAGCGGTCGATCACGGCACGTGCGGAGAACTGGTAGTTGTTCTTTTCGCCGTTCAGCGATTCTTTGATACCGCCGTTGTCTTTCTGGCTTTCCTTGTAGCGTTTGCCGTCTTCAAAAAGGATACCTTTTTCGTCTTCCACCCAATAGTCGCGGTTGTAGGCATTCAGGTGTCCCTGGTAGAAACCGAATTTAGGCAACAGCACCGGGTTACCGGTCAGCTGGTAGAAATCGTTCAGCAGGGCGACAGCGCTGTCGTTAACCATATAGAAGGCATCCAGATAGTCCGTGTCGTGTGACAGTTTCACCGTACCTTTCTCGGCTGCACCGAAATCATATTTTCCCTGTTTGAAGGTGTACCACATGAAGCCGTAACCGTTCGTTGACCAGTAATAGGGAGTAGGAGAGGCCACGCCTCCGTCCGTCCAACTGTTCTGGTTTTCGATGGCGATTGCTTTCCCCTTATGTGAGAAGCGTCCGTTTTGCACGCCGCCACCGTAGAAGTATTCGTCGGGATTTTCTTTCAATGTCAGGATTGTCTTCCCTTTTTCGTAAGCCACCGGTTTCACCTCTTCGAAGGCCACTGTGTTTGTGGCAAGGTTGGTGACTTTCAGCAGGGCTGTCGATTTGTCCAGTTGCAGCCGGACTTTTCCGGTTGTGATGGTCACTTGTCCGTTCTCGTCCTTGATATCCAGTGCGGACACCGGGCGGCGGGGATTGTTGACCAGGATTTGTGCTTCCGGTTTGGCTTCCGGATCGCGGATAATACCGCCATTGTTGTCCTGGAACACGCGGAAGATGTTATCTCCGTAGAAGTCGAATGTCATTCGCTGGTTGTTGGAGAAGATTACGTCGACCGTTGTCGGGTTGATTCGCTGCACGCCGGTTATTGCTTGTCCCTGTTGGGTGATAGCCATCCCGTTTCCCGGGGTAACCATTGCCATTACTGGCGCAGAGGACAGCATGAACGGCACAGCTAAAGCGATCAGGATCGCTTTTTTCTGTTTACGATTAGCCATTAAGCGTTTCATGTTTAAATTAATTGATTTATTCAGGTTTTTATATCTGAAGACAAAAGTACGTAAAAATAATTTTACTTTCAATTTTCAACTCTTAACTCTCAACTATATTAGGGGACTTATTGTATAAAATGTATTTTTCCGACTTGAAAGACATCCGAAGCTAAACAAATGTTAATCCTCTTTTCGGCCGTCAAAAAGGGACTTTTTCCTCTTTTTTGAGCGTTCTCCGCCACAAAGATGACCTTTATTTCATTTTTCTGGTACTTTATCGCCCTGAAGACGGTCGTTGTACCCTATGAAGACGGTCGCCATCCTGATGAAGACGGTCGCGAGGGCGATGAAGACGGTCGTCGTGGCGACAAGCTTCTGGAACTTCTTTTGGAATATTTGGAACGCCGTCCGTTTTGTTTTGAAATATTCGATTCTCCGGGAGTTAAGGTTTATCACTTTGCCGGTGTTTCCGGTTTTCAGTAATCAAATTGCACGCTTTTTGGAGTGGGCTTAGCACCTCATTTTATCTATTGTTATCCGATCAGGTTAAAATCATGAAAAGAGTCAATCCAAAATCGATCAAGATTTCGGACGAAATAGAAAAATGGCCGAAATGGGGGTTATTGTATATTCTTCAAGTTTGCTTTTTCTTTTCATTGGCATATTGACATATTATCTAAATGATATTTAACATCTAAAAGAACGGAAACTGTGACGGGGGATAATGAAGCATTTGAATTTTAAATATTCAATCCTAAAAGCCTGGCAGATTGAGGAACGGGATATGCCTGTTTATTCATAATAATGTATAAGGACACCTTTTTTGAGGCTCACTTTTAATCCCTAACTTCACCCGCTATTAATGTTGAATTAAAAAAGATTTTTATGAAAAAAGGTGTATTTTGTTATGCTATGGCATCACTTTGTATTGTATCTGTTATGTCGTCCTGCGATGATGATGACGATAATAAACTTGCGCCCGGTTATTCCGGCAAGGATATAAGCGGACAGGTGGAGCTTGTGCGTGATGCTAAAACCAAGAAAGCGGTTTTGAATGTTTCTACCGATAATGCCTGGCAATTATATGCGGGAACGGCTGAGGATGATATCGATTTAAGTGCACCTTATCTGGATGGAAGCGGGAAAGGAACTTTCGACGTGGACGCAGATACGAAGACGAGGTCCCTTTTCCTGTTTACGACCTCGGAAGGGCAGGGATTCGTGGCCGAAAAACACTTGCCGATGGAGGGCGGATATAACTTCCGTGATTTGGGAGGTATCAAGAACAGCGAAGGGCGGTTTGTGAAATGGGGAAAAATCTTCCGGACCGATGAAATGAATAAGTTGACCGATGAGGACTTGGCCTATTTGGCCAGCACCGGCCTGAAAACGGTTGTCGATTTTCGTACGGAAGCCGAAAAGAAAGGCGGTATGGGAGGTATGATACCGGAAGCATACGACAAGAATCCTTCGACTGTCGAAAAGACATATGAGTTGCCGATCAATGCCGGTAATATCTTTTCGGACGAAGTCATCGGCTATATAAGCGGTGGAGCGACAGCCGAACAACTGGAACCGATCATGGTCAGGACGTACGAGGAAATCGTGAGCGTGGATGAATATGTCGATATGCTGAAACAATTCTTTACGTATGTGCAGAATGAAAACTGCCTGCCGCTGAGCTACCATTGTTCCGCCGGAAAAGACCGTACGGGAGTGGCAACGATGCTTATCCTCTCCGCTCTTGGCGTGGACAAGGCGACGATTATGAATGACTATATGTTCAGCAAAGAATGTATTGCCGGGAAATATGACCGGTATGTCGCCATGCTTCCCGCTATCGCTCCGTTGGTGACGGTAAAAGAAAACTACCTGAATGCTGCTTATGATAAGATTACGGAGAAATATGGTTCGGTGGATAAGTTCCTGACCGAAACCTTGCAGATCGATATTCAAAAGATGAAAGATTTATATCTGTATTGATATAGGCATTTGCTCTTCTCTTTCCTGGGAAAAGGCGTGTTGTAATAAATATTACTTATCAGGTGATAGATAAATCCTATCCTTGCATCTGATAATAAGTAATATATAAATGATTACATTGCACAAAACACAATTAAACCGGAAATCCCATGAAAGAGAAAATTGATCAGTTAGAGGCTCTCAACCATCAGGCGGAATTAGGTGGCGGAGAAGACCGGATCGCGAAGCAACATGCGGCAGGAAAGCTGACTGCACGTGAACGTATTGAACTGCTCCTTGAAAAAGGCAGTTTCGTCGAAGTAGACAAGTTTGTCACCCATCGGTGCACCGAGTTCGGACTCGAGAAACAGCGTCCGCTGGGCGATGGGGTCGTGACAGGCTACGGGATGATAGGTAAGCGTACCGTCTTTGTCTTTGCCCAGGACTTCACGGTCTTTGGCGGTGCATTGTCGGAAACATATGCGCGTAAGATTTGCAAGATTATGGATATGGCCATGCAGTTGGGGGCCCCGGTGATCGGGCTGAACGACTCCGGCGGGGCGCGTATCCAGGAAGGAGTCCGTTCGTTGGCGGGGTATGCGGAGATATTCCTGCGTAATTCCCTTGCTTCGGGCGTGATCCCGCAGATCAGCGCTATCATGGGCCCGTGTGCCGGGGGAGCGGTCTATTCGCCCGCGCTGACTGATTTTATCTTTATGGTGAAAGATTCCAGCTATATGTTCATCACCGGACCGGAAGTGGTGAAGAGTGTGACGCAGGAAGAGGTGACAATGAACGATCTGGGAGGTTCGGAAGTGCACAGCACGAAATCCGGCGTGGCCCATTTCACGGCGGATAACGACATGGAGTGCGTCATGAAGATACGTGAACTGATGTCGTTCCTGCCGAACAATAATATGGAAGAACCTCCCTTCGTCCCGACGACCGACAGCGCCAACCGTATCGACGAACAGTTGAACAACCTGGTTCCTACCAATCCGAACCAGCCCTACGACATGAAAGACCTGATCGTGTCGGTGGCAGACGATAATAACTTTTTTGAAGTACAGGAAGAGTATGCCCGTAATATCCTGGTCGGCTATATCCGCCTGAACGGGAAGACGATCGGGGTGGTGGCTAACCAGCCGGCTGCCCTGGCAGGGACGCTCGATATCAATGCGTCGGTGAAGGCGGCCCGTTTCGTCCGTTTCTGCGATGCGTTCAATATCCCGCTGCTGACGTTTGTGGATGTACCCGGATTCCTGCCGGGCGTGAACCAGGAGTATGAGGGGATTATCCGTCATGGTGCCAAACTGCTGTATGCCTATTGCGAGGCGACTGTCCCGAAAGTGACCGTTATCACACGCAAAGCCTATGGAGGCGCCTACGATGTGATGAGCTCTAAACATATCCGGGGCGATATCAATTTTGCCTATCCGACAGCCGAGATTGCTGTGATGGGCCCCGACGGCGCCGTCAATATCCTGTTCCGCAAAGAACTAAAAAAGGCGGAAGACGTAGAGAAGAAACGTAAAGAATTGCAGGACGACTACCGCGAGAAATTCGCCAATCCTTACCGGGCGGCCGAGTTGGGATATGTGGACGAAATTATCGAACCTTCGGTGACCCGCCCGCGCCTGATCCGTAGCTTCGAGTTGTTAGCTAACAAACGGCAGTCCAATCCGCCGAAGAAACATTCCAATCTTCCACTTTAAAACGCAGCCAGTTATGATTAAGAAAGTATTAGTAGCCAACCGCGGCGAGATCGCCATGCGTATCTTTCGTACCTGCCGCGTGATGAATATCCCCACCGTCGCCATTTATACGCACGTCGACCGGGGTGCCCTGCATGTCCGCTATGCAGAAGAAGCCTACTGCATCTCCGAGGATGCAGCCGACACTTCTTACCTGAAGCCGGAACTGATCCTCTCGATAGCCAAAAAGACCGGCGCCGCTATCCATCCGGGTTACGGTTTCCTGTCGGAGAATGCCGATTTTGCCCGCCGTTGTGAGGAGGAAGGCGTCATTTTTATCGGGCCGAGCGCCGACGTGATCGCCCGTATGGGGGTCAAGACGGAAGCCCGTAAGATAATGGCCGCTGCCGGTGTCCCGATCGTTCCGGGGACGGAGGAACCTGTCGCCGGCCTGGAAGAAGCCCGCCGTGTGGCGCTCGAAGTCGGTTACCCGATCATGCTCAAGGCGCTTGCCGGAGGGGGTGGAAAGGGAATGCGCCTGGTCCGCGATGAAACGGGGCTGGATGAAGCCTTCCGTCTTTCCCGCTCGGAAGCCGCCAACTCGTTTGGCAATGACGCGATTTATATAGAGAAATACATCGAGCATCCGCATCACATCGAGGTGCAGGTGTTGGGTGACAAATATGGGAACGTGATCCACCTCTACGACCGCGAGTGCTCGATCCAGCGCCGTAACCAGAAGGTGATCGAAGAAGCTCCTTCGCCTTTCGTGAAAGACGAGACGCGGCAGAAAATGTTGGCCGTGGCCGTCGAAGCCTGCCGCAAGATCGGTTATTACAGTGCCGGGACGCTCGAGTTTATGATGGATAAGGACCAGAATTTCTATTTCTTAGAGATGAACACCCGCCTGCAGGTCGAACATTCCGTGACGGAAGAATGCACCGGTGTCGACCTGGTGCGCGACATGATCCTGGTCGCATCCGGCAGCCCGCTTCCCTATAAGCAGGAAGACATCGAGTTTCGCGGGGCGGCCATCGAATGCCGTATCTATGCCGAAGACCCGGAGAACAATTTCATGCCTTCGCCCGGCATCATCAAGGTGCGCGAGGCTCCCGAGGGACGTAATGTCCGCCTGGACAGCGCCGCCTACGCCGGCTTCGAGGTATCCCTGCACTACGACCCGATGATCGCCAAGCTATGCGCCTGGGGGCGTAACCGCGAGTCGGCGATCTCCAATATGGTGCGTGCCCTCCGTGAATATAAGATTTTGGGAATCAAGACGACCATTCCGTTCCACCAGCGTGTGCTGCATAACGAGACATTCCTTTCCGGCAACTACGACACGACCTTCATCGATACCAAGTTCGACAAGGAAGACCTGAAACGCCGCCAGAACAATGACCCGCTTGTAGCCGTGATCGCTGCCGCTATCAAACATTTCGAGCAGGAGAAAGAGGCTGCTGCACGGGCAACAACTGTTCCTCTCGTAGGCGAATCTCTGTGGAAGTATTACGGCAAGTTACAGATGACTGCCAATAATTATTAAGGAGGATTTATTATGTCAGCAAAAGCATTAGCGACTTATTTCGCAACAGTAAACGATATACCCGATACCGAGTTTAAGGTGGAAATCCTGGAAGACGGTCCGGTTAAGAAAGTCTCCGTCAACGGAAAGATATACGAGGTGGATTATAACATGGGAGGCGACACGATCCATTCCATCATCCTGAACCATAAATCGCATGGCGTACAGATCTCGAACACTGGTGTCGACACGTATGAAGTGAAGAATAAAGGCGACCTGTTCCAGGTCCAGGTAATCGACGAATTGAAGAAGATGCGCCAGTCCCGCATCCGCTCGCAGGCTGCCGGACGCCAGGTGATCACAGCCCAGATGCCGGGTGTCATCCTCCGCGTCCACGTCAAACCGGGCGAGGAGGTGACGGCAGGCACTCCGCTCTGTGTCCTCGTCGCCATGAAGATGGAGAATGAGATCCGCAGCCCGATCGACGGTGTCGTAAAAGAAGTCTACATCGCCGATGGCGACAAGGTTGCCGTAAACGATAAGATGTTGGTAGTAGAATAGTTTTTTGTTCATTTTGCAATTTTTCATGGTGGTAAAAGGGAGTTTCTGCGAAGATTCTCCCTTTTTTGAATTTAAGGGGCAGTAGCGCTTGATTGCTAATGAAATATTGTTTGGACAGAGTTGTCTATTTTTAAGATTGTACAGGCTGTTTTTGCGGAAATATTAAGATTAACTTTTTTATCGTTGCTTAAGTTGTAAGTATTCTTTAGTTTTGTCACCAATCCGAACCTTGAACACAAGGTTCTATGTTTAATTAAAAAAGATGACTTTATGAAGAAAATTTTTACTTCGATTAGTATGGCGCTATGCCTTGCTGCGTCTTCCTTTACTACCTCTGCGCAGACAGTGCAGTTGAGCGAAGCTCAGAAAAAACAGATACAGAAAGAAGTTCTGCCTGTCGTATTCGAACAGATCAAAGAACAAGCAGGTCTTGACATCTTAGGATTGGCACAGCCACAGTTGACATCCGATTTTATCGGAAGTTTGCCTATTTTTAATGCACAAAGCGGTTTACGGGCAGATGCGACTGATCCGTTCAAGTTGCAAGTGGACAGTATCATAATTAGTACTGCTGCTATTCCTGGTATTCCCGCCTTCATCGCTCCTATACTTGGGGAGAAACTGAAAGTGGAATTTTCGGACTTCAAGACAACCACGATTCCAATGGTAAGTATGTTCATAGGACGTGACTTAAAGATCGAGCTGCCGGGTACTATCAAAGCTGGGGCATTGGCAGAGATTAATATCACAACCACTGGTAAAGATGGCGATTTGGCTCCGTTTACAATGACTATGACAATGTCTTTGTTAGGAGGTGCTGCTACGCCGTTGTTGGAATACTCCATGATCCAGAATCCGACGACTTCTTTGCTTGAGGCATCGTTGGATATCCAGGAAGGAATGAGAGCCTTATGGGAATGTTGTCACCGGCCGAGCCTGGACAGCCTGAGACGCCGGCTATGGATTTCCTGGTAACGATGAATCCTGCCGGCTTCTTTACCGGTGCAATCCCTATGTCGCTCTACGGTATTCTTGAAGCAGATCCTACTGCACAGAGAATCCCGATGGGAGATGCTGCCGTTGCTCTTGATTTCAGCAATCAGCAGATGCCGATTAAATCCATCGGGCTTACTTCTTACGAAAACGCACAGGCTAAAGGATGGCGCGATCTTATGTTCAAGATGGAACAGAAGGACCAGGATCTGGTGCTGACGATCGATAATATGGTATATAGCTCTGCTGATAGGAATGATGCTAAGTTGGCCAATTCAACAATCGTTACGATGACCGATAATACGAAGGATCTGACTTTGAAAGATACGAAGTCTGCCGTACGTTCTGTCATTAACCGCGTTGTTACCGAACTGGCAACAGAAGGTAAGGTTGCCCCCTACAGAATGCTTGTAGAGACAAACCAGGATATGAATGGAGACGGCGTGATTACCGCTGATGAAAAACTTCCGGTGATGGACGTCGAAGTGACTCCGGCTATCGTCGGAACAAACGCTGTTGCCGAAATGAATATCAAATCGTATGCATATGATGAAACAACACATGCTCAGACCGTCACGAATATGACTGTTAATGCAACAGCCGACATGACAAGCGAAATCATTAAAGTCGACGTAATTCCGGAAGGCTCACCAGTTTCGATTGCCAGTGCTTATTTCAAATCGAATGCTTTAGGAATTGTTACAAGTAATGATAATATCGCTGTAAGCGATCTGAAAGTAACGCCTGTAGAAGGTGGCTTGTATATCGCCAACAACGGAAAAGCAACCTATCGCATTATCAATATGACGGGTGCAACTCTTGTTAACGGAACTGTTTCCGGTGATAACGCTTACATCTCTACCTCTTCTTTGGCAAAAGGTATTTATATAATTGTCGTAACTGAAAATGGCGTTAGCCAGTCTGTGAAGTTTGTTCGTTGATCAGTATTTTGATCTGAAATATTTATTTTAATGACGCCGGCTGTCTCTTCGGATTCAGCCGGCGTTACTTTTTTTGCCTCACCCTTTGGGGAGAAATTAGAATCAGTAAAGGTTTTGTGTGTCAAAATAATCCATATATTTGCAATGTAGTATAGTAAAAATATATCGTATATGAAAACAACGCAAGAAATCATACAAATATTAAAGGACTTCAAAATACGCCATGCCAGCCAGTATGGTATTTTGAGGATGGGAATATTTGGGTCTGCCGCGAGAGAAGAGCAGGTAGAAGGTAGCGATGTTGATATATACTATGAAGGGGAATTATCTGGATTGTTTGCATTATCGCATCTGAAAAATGAATTGGAAGAACTATTAGGTTGTAAGGTGGATATTGTACGCTTGAGAGACCGCATGAATCATTTGCTTCGTAAAAGAATAGAACAAGATGGCGTATACATTTGATAAAGATTTAGCTGTTGATACTCTCGAATTAATAAAGGAAACTTTATTAACTGTTATGAGGCGAACATCCCATATCAATACAGTCGATGACTTTTATGCAAGTGAAGTTGGGATGATTCTTTTAGATAGTGTTTGCATGAAGCTGGTTGCTGTTGGGGAAAGTGTTAAAAACTTGGATAAGATAACAAATAAGAGTTTATTAGAAAACTATCCTGAAATCAATTGGAAAGATATCATGGGCATGAGGGATATTATTGTGCATCATTATTTTGATATTGATGCGACAATTGTAGTTGCAACTCTCCGAAATGAAATACCTCAGCTCTATAGAGTAATAGAGCTTATTATTGAGGATTTAATTTGAACTTCACCCAACAAGCATTCCTTTTTCTCTCCTGCCATCTTTACCTCGGCGCCTTCTGATACAAATAAATAGCGATGAACGTGTATAATATATTCGGAATCCAGGCTGCCATGGCAGGGCTGAGGTTGCCGTTGATGGCGAAGGTCGAGGTGACAGTGGTAAAGAGGATATAGGAGAAGCTTAACGCCAGTCCGATACCGATATTCAACCCCATGCCGCCTTTGATCTTGCGCGAGGAAAGAGAGGCTCCTATGGAGGTCAGGATGAAAGCCGCCATAATCGCAGCATATCGTTTGTGATATTCGATCTGGAACGTCTGTATGTTTCCGATACCCCGCTTCTTTTGGCGGTCGATATAGGTCGATAGTTCGGGCGAAGTCATCGTTTCGCAGTCATTCACGGAGATCAGGAAGTCAGAGGGAACGATCGTTAGTGTCGTATCCATACGGCTACCCTGGGTGATGTGTTCGCGCATGCCGTCGAAATCGCGGATCATGTAGTCGATTACCGTCCAATTATAAAGCGAATCGTATTTGATGGACTTTGCTGTCAAACGTGAAATCATCTTCTTATCCTCAAAATGCTCTAAGGAAAAACGGTAGCCCATACCCGAACGTGCGTCATAGCGGTCGAAATAGGCAATTACACCCGGTTCTATCTCCAACTGGGCGGAACGGACATAATCTACTTTTTTGTTTTTGATGTATGTGTTCTGGAAATCGATACGCGTTTCATTGGCCGGAGGGATGATATATGCATTCAGGACGAAGGTACTGAGCGCGATGATCCCTGCCGAAATAGCATACGGCAACATCAACCGCCGGAAACTCATCCCGCTTGCCAGCATTGCGATGATCTCCGAGTTGTCCGCCAGTTTCGACGTGAAAAAGATTACCGCGATGAAGGTGAACAGCGGACTGAACAGGTTCGCGAAGTAGGGAATGAAGTTCATGTAATAGTCGAAGACGATCGCTTTCAGCGGTACGTCCGGACTCAGGAACTTGTCGATCTTCTCATTTATGTCGAACACAACCGAGATAGCGATAATCAGGGCAATAGCAAAGACGTATGTGCCCAGAAACTGCTTGATGATGTACCAGTCTATCCGTTTCAGTTTGAATTTCATGTGACAGCTTTCTTATAACCGGTTTGATAATTGGCGGACCATTTCACTTTTCCAAGTGGTGAAATCGCCGGCAATAATATGTTTACGCGCCTCTTTGACGAGCCACAAGTAAAACGCAAGATTATGGATGGAAGCCAGTTGCAGCCCCAGCATCTCGTTCACCTTGATCAGGTGATGCAGGTAAGCCTTGCTGTAGCGTGTGTCGATTGCCGAATGTGCATCCGGGTCGATAGGAGAGAAGTCGTTCTCCCATTTCTTATTACGCATGTTGATCGTACCGAAACGGGTAAACAGTTGCCCGTTGCGTCCGTTGCGTGTCGGCATGATACAGTCGAACATATCAACACCCCGTTCGATCGATTCGAGGATGTTGATCGGTGTACCGACCCCCATCAGGTAGCGGGGTTTGTCTTTCGGTAGGATTTCGTTGACAACCTCGATCATCTCATACATCTTTTCAGTCGGTTCACCCACTGCCAGTCCGCCGATTGCATTGCCGTCGGCTTCTTTGCGGGCAACGTTTTCGGCTGCTTCCCGGCGCAGATCCGGATAGACACAGCCCTGTACGATCGGGAAGAGGCTCTGCCGGTAGCCGTATTTCGGTTCTGTCGAGTTGAAACGCTCGAAGCAACGATCCAGCCAGCGTTCCGTCAGGCCGAGCGATTTCTTTGCATAATCATAGTCTGCATCGCCGGGGCAACACTCGTCAAAAGCCATAATGATATCTGCTCCGATAATCCGTTGGATATCCATTACTTTCTCGGGCGTAAACATATGTTTGGAGCCGTCGATATGCGAACGGAACATTGCGCCTTCCTCATGCAGTTTACGGTTTTCGGATAGTGAGAACACCTGAAAACCTCCACTGTCGGTCAAGATCGGGCGGTTCCATGTATTGAACTTATGCAGGCCACCGGCTTGTTCCAGTATTTCCAACCCGGGACGGAGATACAGATGGTATGTATTTCCTAAAATAATTTGTGCGTTGATATCTTCTTCCAACTCGGTCATATGCACCCCTTTAACGGTGCCTTGTGTCCCGACCGGCATAAAAATAGGCGTTTCAATTACTCCATGATCAGTGGTAATCAGACCCGCCCTTGCATTTGATTTTGTGTCGTTATGTTGTAATTCGAATTTCATACTGCAAAGAAACTCATAATTCTTCTAAGAAAAAAGAGTTTGCGGGAAAGATAATCCGATCATATATTCAGCGGGCCCGAATTGGAGACAGGTAGGGGGAAAGATGCTTCAATTGTGGGGTCCTGCTCCTGCGAGAATGTTTGATAGAGGTAGATTTCCTCTTTTCCTTCAAAAATCTGGTTTCGGATCGTATAGTACATTTCGAAATTCGTATTCTTCCCCAGGTAGAAAGGACCGGCAGCAATGATATGGAGGTTATAGTGCCCCCGTTTATCCGTACTCTTCGCTTCGAACCGGTGTGAACGGACCTGCTCCCCTTTGGCATCACGAACGAATCCGCTATTGACATAAGCGACATATCTCAATCTTTTCATATCCGAATATTCCCAATCCTTTTCCTTTCCATTAACTGTACGCTTGCATTGGCACGTAAAAGGAATGAAAAATTCACCTCCTTCTTTGGGGATTATGAAGGGGTTCTGTTCGGATTCGATTTTGTATATATATGAGATTTCGGAGGCGGATTGTTTTAGCGCTATTTCTTCTGTTTTTGTCACAGCCCCGTCAAGGACGGAAACAAGAAGAGAGGCCTGCACCAGAGTGTCTGCCTGGTTTTCTTCTACACTGATGTCGAATAATGCGGCAGAAGAGGTGGTGAGTTTGAATTCATCCGACTTAATTGTAGCGGATATTCCGGATTCCGAAACCGGAACCCACTGGTCGGTAGCAATCCCATCCGCATATTTCTGCTTTAATGCAGAGATGGTGAAGGTGCGTTTTTCTCCGATATTCTTGAAAGTTGTTGTGTCGCCTTCAAAGACAATTTTACAATCTGCATACGTGATTTCTTCATTGTCACAAGAGATACAGAAAAACAATAAGACAAATAAGGCAAAACTACATACTTTCATGACGAATGGAATTTATGGTTTACTATTCAATGTGTGGCAAACATAATGAAAAAGCCTCACTTTCGCAAGCGAGGCTTCGTAATATACTGATTTATGAAAATATTCCATCGTCAGAACCCGAAATCGTCAATTTCGACCTCTTTTACCTCTTCTTCTTTCGGCTTTTCGACATATTTATGTTCCACATTCGACTTGACGATAATCGCACGCATCGGACGGACCGGACAAATCGATTCGCATCCGCCACATCCGATACAAAGATCCGGATTGATCTGCGGAATCGTCAACGTCCCTTTGTAGGGAACCATATGCACGGCCTGAGTCGGACAGTGTTCCGCACAGGCGCCACAGTCTTTTTCTTCCGTGTTCACGACACAACGGCCTTTGAAGAAGGTGGCGATGCCGACCTGAGTCGTGACTTTCTCTTCAACGGTCAGCGGTTTGATCGCACCTGTCGGGCATACATCGGAACATACCGTACATTCATAGTTGCAATAACTGCTGATGTAGGCGAGGCGTGGTTTCAGCATATAATCCAAACCGTATTCCAGTCCTGTAGGACGGAGCACCTGGCTTGGACAGCGGACTACACATATCTGGCATCCCGTACATTTGTCTTTGAAACGTTCCAGGCTGATAGAACCCGGCGGGGTGAGGGGCGGCCATTTCTTTCCGCCTTTTCTGTGTTTTTTACCTTTTCCCGCTTCTTCGGCAATGGCCGATACGATAGGCAGGGAAGCGGCTATTGTCGCACCTGTCGCCAGGAATGTACGGCGGCTGTTGGCTGCCGAAGGCTGTTCGATCGGTGACGATTGTGCAGCCAAGACGTCAGCGGTTGCTCCTTCCTGTTTCTTTCCCGGAAGTTGCAGGCGATATTGCAACCCGCTTTTTGCGCAGGATGATACGCAGTTGAAACAGTCCACGCAACGGGATGTGTCGACCGTCAGGCTTTTGCTGTCGATCGCTTCCGCCTTGCAGGTATGTTCGCAGTTTCCGCAATGTGTACAGCTTCCTTTATCGAAAGAGATACGGAAAAGCGAGTAGCGCGAGAAGATGCTCAACAGTGCTCCCACAGGACAGATCGTGTTGCAGAACAGCCGTCCGCGAAAGACTGTCATCACAATAAATACGATTAGTGCGATACTTGCCGCTATCAGACCGGATACCGTAACAGTGCTGATCGTCACATGGAACAAAGAATAGTTGTCCATTTTCATCAGCAGGTCGGCTGCAATATTGTTGCCCCACATCACGACGGGACGGAACAGGCTGGCTGCTATACGTCCGAAATTGCTATACGGATCCAGTAACAGGCATAATCCGCTGAAACCAAGTACCGCCATAATAGCTGTAATTGCTAACAGAATGTAACGTAACCAGTTCATTGGTTTATGATAGGCAAAACGCCGGATACCTTTTTTCTTCTTCTTCCCGATGCAGAACAGACGGTTGATGATGTCCTGCAATACTCCTGCCGGACATATCACAGAGCAATAAATACGTCCGAATACCAGCGCCAGCAGGAAATGGAACACGATGAGCCCGATCATTCCGCCCAACAGCGCCGGCATCAGTTGCAGATGCAGCAACTTGTGTATGTCGCCCGGTAAAACTCCAGAGAAATCGACAAAGAACAGAAGTATGGGTACGAAAAACAGGATTGCGAGCAGTACCCTCAATCCTTTTAGATAATTCGGTTTCTTCATCAGATCTTAATACGTTTGATGTTTATTTTTTTCAGATCGGTAGAACCTAATTTCAACTCTTCACCTTTGCCCAAGTGCCCAACTGCATCCATATCTAACTTTTTCACCTGGTTGAACAACGCGAGGGCAGCCGTATCAGCAGCAACAATGTTAGGAGATACGATCATTGATTTCAAGGTAGCCACGTCGGCTGCGCTTTTTCCTTGCGGACCGTTCTGGTGCATCATGCGGTAAGCGTCTACGATGTGCAGAACCGGTTTTTTCTGCCAGGTACAGATATCGGCGATACATTGCTGCAAATCGTTCTGGTGGAAGAAACGACGGTCCCATACGATACCCATCATGTTTTTCATCGCGCATGAGAGTTTGGCCCCTCCGTGATTTTTCAAGATAGGAACGTTGATCCAAGCGTCTGCTTCGATCAGTGATTCATGTATCTTGGCATTTTTCAGTGTTACACCTCCGGGGATGGCCACTTCTTTGAAATACTTTTCGTCGTTGCCCGGCATGATGATACCGCCGGCTTCTTTTACGGCTGCAGCAATACCGCTTGTTTCGTAGCATTTCTGCCAGTTGTCGCAGGTATGATCGAATACGGTTACCTTTTCCGCTCCCGCTTCGAAGCATTTCTTTACGAGCGCTTTTATCAGTTGAGGATTTGTATTTCCTGCCAATTCAGGCGTACGGTCCCATCCGATATTTGGTTTGATAACTACTTTTTGTCCTTTTTTGATATATTTATTAATGCCACCAAGAGCTTCTAATGCTTTGTCGAGCATTACTTCTGGCTCTCCACCCATCACTGCGACCAAGTCCGGGGCCTGTTCTACTGCAACAGTATTAGACGAAAGGGCAGCCTGTAGTCCTTCAAAATTCAAAGATAAAGCAGCACCTGCTACAACACTGGTCTTTAAGAAATCACGACGTTTCATTTTGTTCAATTGGTTTTATGTAGTTTATAAATGTTTAAACAAAGATAGATAATCTCTTATATAATCCGTATATTTGACCTCGAAAAAAAATATAAAAGATGGATTTATATTCCTATGTTTCAGTAGAATCCTTTGTCCGGGGATGCCAACTTTCCCAGACACCCTGTTCTTTCAGCCTTCGGGTTCCTAATTTGATGTATCGTTTGCCGGAGCAGGAAATAGGCTATGGCCTGTCTCTTCTTCGTCGTGCAATCGTTTTGTATGAAGAGCAAAAAGGAATCGGCGCGGAGCATAGTAAGCGTGAAATTCCTTTTTTCAGGACAAACCGCCGGATGCTGATCGGGCCGGAAATGGAAATGTATGCCCTTCCTGTATATCAGAGTCCGGAAATACCTTCAGGGTTGAAACAGGGAAAGAGTCCGTATCTGCGGTTGACTTTCGATTATGGTGCGATAGGAGAATATAGTTTGTCTGACGACAAATATTTGCTTCAGTGTAAATATAATGAGGAAGAAAATTTGAAGACTTTTGTCTCGCAGATGGAACGGGAGTACGATAAATTCTTTTACGACGAAGAACATACCGGGTTTACGCGGGATTCCCGCCTCTTTTCGATGCTTTGTAATGCCTGTCTCGAAGTACGGGAACCTTGTTTTGCATCCGAACAGGAGTGGCGGATCGTGCAGTTTTGCGATCCGGTTAATGCCGGATATGATTTTACGGATGGCGATCTGGTCCCTTATGTCGACTATACGATACCATTCGATTGTCTCCGTCAGATTGCTTTGCAGAACCGGGCGGAGAACAATTTGACTTACAGTGCCCTGGCTGGTTTTCTCCAGCGCATGGGGCTGGCTCCCGAGCGTTATCTGGAAGGGATGCAGGAGGAGTAATTGCTACTCCTCTTTTTTATCCAGCTTGTAGCTTAATGCGCCCGAAGGACATTTCCCGATCTGGTTGATCAGTTCTTCGGTTGTCGCATTTTCAATTTTGATCCAGGGACGTTCTTTGGGGTTATACACCTTCGGTAACATCTTAACGCAGATCCCGGCGTGCTGGCAAAGGTCAGGTTGCCAGACAATGGTGAGTTCACCATTTGAATACTCATGAATTTTTCCCATACTCTTTTTCTTATTACCCTATATTAATACCTCTCATAATTAAACTTTTCCATTCCGGGTGCTTTTGTATGTACCCGGCTACAAAAGGACACATCGGAACCAGACGGAGTTTCCGTTTCTCTATTTCCGTGAGTACTTTTTTTACCAATTGGCTACCGACACCTTTCCCTTCCAGTTCTATCGGAACTTCCGTGTGGGTCAAGTAGATCTCGCCGTTCTTCGATATGATATATTCGATCAGCGGTTTGTACTTGCCGATATGAAACTCAAATTGTTTCTCTTCGGTGTTGTCTATAAGTTCATAATCTTCCATCATGTATTTGTTTTAATTGATGTTTGGTTTTATTTAGAACAACAGATACAAAGATTTTGTTTTATGGAGACGAAGATTTGTAAGGCGTTAATCCTTTTTTCTTCATTTTAATGTTGATTTACACAGTTTTATAGAACTATTTTGGGTGTAGAATTGTTCAATTTTTAAAGCGAAAAGTATTTGGCTTTCTTAAGAAATGGTGAGGAATAATTTACATTTAAAAGCAAAGTATTATGAACAAGAACGATGTTGTTTCAGAGGCCGGTCAGATCTGGTCTTTGTTATCGGAAAGAAAGACTCTCTCTGTTGAAAAGATAGGTGAGATGACTCATCGTCAAGAGTCTTTGGTTTGTTTGGCTTTAGGATGGTTAGTCAAGGAAAAGAAAGTGCGCTTGGTAGAAAAAAGCGGTGTGCTGCATGCTGAATTGAATATTTCGATTCCAGAAATGTATTACTAAAATTGAACAGCAGTCTTTTTGATAAGATTCCTGAAAAATAGAAAAGCCTGCAAACGATTAATCTGCAGGCCTTCCGATTTTTGTTTTGCGGAGAAAGAGGGATTCGAACCCCCGGAACCTCTCGGTTCAACGGTTTTCAAGACCGCCGCAATCGACCACTCTGCCATCTCTCCAATATATTTTGCAACAGTATTTTTTTTTTCTATTGCGGTGCAAAGGTAGTGATTATTTTGGAATATCCTATTTTTTGCGCTGATATTTTTTATTTATGAGCTCATACTTTTCTTTTAACCACAGGGATTGAACGTTTGTGGTTTTTTATTGTTATTTTTGTAGGTAGTAATAATTAAATATAGTAACGAGGTTTATATGAGAAATTTGAAAAGTCTATTGATGGTGGCTATGGCGCTGATTTTGGTTAGTTGTTCCATGTCTGCAAAACCTGAAAAGAATGAAACAGAAAAGGCGGCTGCATCGGGGGAAGTGGTTGTCTTAAATAAGGCGGACTTTCTGACGAAAGTATATAATTACGAAAAGAATCAGACGCAATGGGTGTATGAGGGAAACAAACCTGCAATTATAGATTTCTATGCAGACTGGTGTGGGCCTTGCAAGCGTGTGTCTCCGATCCTGAAAGAACTGTATAATTGGCAAAACGACGGGTACAACTTTTTGGAACGAAAAGTACAAAAATAAAATGGCGCTTAAACATCGTGCAAAGTCTGTTTAAACGCCATTTTATTAATAGACATTCTACTTACTCAGTAGGGGTTTCTTCCTTTAGCGGTTCATCCAGAATTTTTACATACGTCGGCATTGTAAATTCCGAGAACATACCGTTTTGATCTATGAACTCAATACGTTCTTTGAGGTATGCAAGCTCTTCATCCGTTAGTTCAATACTTGTTTCGTCTGAAATGGCAGATGCGTCAGTAAAGCCGATATTTATCTGGCCACCTCCCAAGTCTTTAACAACAATTCGTTTCTGATCAACTTCCGAAATGGAAATCTTACGATCAATCGATATTTTCAGTTCCATGTTTTTTCTCGTGTCAAACTGTGGTAACACGGTGTTGAGTATTAATACTCGGTCTTTTAATGTTAAGTTCATATCTTTTTCCGTCTATGAGATTTTTAAAATTTATCAGTATCCAGATCAACTGACCTTGGATAAGAGCATGCGACACAAATACCATTATCAAATACAAACCAAGTGTCACTATTGTTAATACGATATGCACCTTTCAATCCACCTCTGATATTACCTTTCGGGCTTTTGGTAAAGTAACCATCCGAGTAGATATAGCCGTCAAACCATCCAGCCCAAACGGTATCTCCCGCAGGATAAGAAGGAGACGTTTTACTGGAACCGTAGATTGCCGCTGACCCAGGAGCACGCCCAACCGCTTTCACGCCAAATCTACCTTGCGTAGAAGCTCCGAATGCAACATCCAACAAACCATCATTATTATTACCATATCCAAGCTTAATGGTACGGGATGTATCTCCAAAATAGTCGCGTCCTTCCCATACCAGGCGATTGTTGATTATCTCAAAGTAGCCAATCCTGCCACCTGTCATATAAGCCATACCGTTTTGCGTAACTCGGAACGGGGCGCTTTCAGGAGTCGAGCTACCAGCCCAGAAACGGACAGAGGTTGCGGCTGTACCAACTCCTGTAAGTCCGGCCATGTTATTCTGTAGGCGAATAGCCGTTTTTGCAATCACCTCTCCAGCGTTAGAGACTTGAAATGTCGGGTTGTCTTTCGTCCCACCACACCAGAGCCGGATCGGTCCATCGGCGCGCATCCCGGCGGTTGACCCAAACGTAAGGAATCCTAAAGCCGTCACTATGCCACGGTCGATTGCGACTTGTGTATTACCATCGATATCGGCTTTTTGCCAATCCGAAGGGTTGTAGCTTGATCCTGCGGACCGAGATGTCTTGCAGATGAACATGCTGCTTCCAGCCGTCCCATACGTGATCCACTGGTCACCCACGTCGTACGGAGGACGTGGGGTTGATGTGAATACACGACGTTTACTGTCTGCTTTCACGTCGGCGGCTTCTGCTATAGCTCTGGCTGCTGCGACTGCTGCCGGATCGACGATTTCCCGCCAAACGTTGGAAGATGGACCAACATACGTTTGCAAGACTCCGGTCGATGTGTTATACCACATATCCCCGACGTGTTCGGGTTCCGTCCCGGACGGCCAGCTATTCCAGGGATTGGACGATTGGTAGTAGGTATCGATCTTTCCATCTATTTGGTTCTGGAGATTGTCTTTGACTGAATTAAGCAAGTCTTTCGTTCCATAGACGGACAGGTCAGGCTTGTCGGTAATATTATTATAGCCAGACGCGGACTTGAATACGAACTTTCCCCCGAACTCTCCTTGTGCAACATTGAAATAGGTCTGTCCATCCGGACTCACAATCATGCCTACTGTTATGCGTCCCGGTAGGATTTCGGTAAAACCATAAACTGTGACAAAACTCCGTTCACTCTCGTATTCACTTGATAAAGCCCCTGTCAAGAAGTAATAATACCCATCGCCTGGGTCCATCTTATAGGGAGTCTTGCTTAATAGGAATGATCCTGTTGTTCCGGACTTACTGCATTTAGAATAGAGATACATCGCATTAGTTTCGTCCAAAGGCGGTGACACGTAAGCCGACATGTTCCAGTATTTATATTCAGATGCGGTATGAGAAGAGGACAATTTAGATACTCCAAGTGTCATGTGCTGCAATATTCCTGCCGGAATAGTAAAAACCTTTGTTTGCTGATTGTATTTAAAATCAGGATATATTTCCGACGGATTTGTCTTGCTGTTGACGAAACGAAACTGAAGGCTTTCGTCACCGACCAGCATCGCCATCGTCTGGATCGTGATCGGGTTGATAGCAGCACTGAATCCAGATATGGCGGCTTCCAGCATGGACAATGCTTCAACAGCATCGCGATAACGGCGTTTAGTAAAAGACAAGACATTATTATGCCGTTCTTCCTCCTTTACCTCATTACCTTCAAGTTTACCGAGATCGGAAGACAGAAAGCCGGCAACGGGTGTGTTTGACAGTTCCAATTCCGGGCTATGGGGATTGTTGATATAGTCCTTTATACCAGTGATCCGGATCGGTAGACCGTCTGGTTGGAACTGTGTATCGCTAAATAGTATATAACTGCCAGGTTGTAGTTTTCCGCCGATTTCCAGCCATTTCTTTTTCGCCCATATCCCGTCTAATTCCCCTTTAAAGGAGAAACTCTCTTCTTCATTCTCATACATGTATTGGACAGCTTCACGGAACATCTCCATGATGCCCCGGATTTACTTTTATTGTCACAAACATAGGCATCAGGAAGCGATATGTTGAAAATGGCATATGTGTCACCAACGGCAGGCTTGAATGTTTCATTGGGCATGATTGTACCATCAATTTCTTGCGGAACAATTTTAAATCTGCGCTCTGTATGGACATAGCCAGTCAAGGCATCATCTGTTTGTTCAAGATCAAATTCCTTTCCGGTCATGATTCCACTTTGGAAGATGATCGTTGCTTTTTCTCCCGCAATTCGACATTGGGAATAATCTAAGACATCTGGAATAGTGTTGTCTTTGATGTCGTAAAAATTCTTCTCAGCATCTACCACAATGACTTCACTGATCGTTCCTACGCGTGACGGATAAATATTGGAAGCATCGTATCCGTCCTCATTGTGATCTATTAGTTCCCTATCGGCACGTGTGATAAACATACCATCGGCATCAGTCTTATAGCGTCTGCCTGATACTCCAGTTCTTGGCTTTTTGGCAATAATAAGGTAGAACTTCCGTAAGCTGCCACATCAATATTCCGATCTCCACCTTGTACATATAATATAGTAACAGGGGCTTTCTCGCCCTGGTTTTGGCGGCCAAGGCCTATTTTAAAACCATTACCTTTACCGTATGACAGCGGAAGTGGATCATCCTTAAAACGTTCAACTTTACCGAAGTTCACCGTTTTACCGACAAATTCGAACTCTGTGTTCCATTCATCAGCAAACCGGTTAATGACTTCCATACAAGATTCATGATTAAATGCCAAAGCCTTCTCGCTTGCATCGATACAGGTTCCCAGCGTCCAACCACTGTCATGCAGATTCAAGTTGTCGATAAGAAGTTGCATGAACATACGCGGTTTAGCTGTCAGTGGAAACTTCAATTTATGAGGCTTGCCGGAGAGTAGCTTGTATTTCGTCCGGTTCAGCAATTCCCACCAACCATCAAACACGACGGTATATTCCAGGTTGCGCTCTCCATGTTTGGTCAAGTTTTCCGGTTTCCAGAGTGTATAGCGTTGTCCTTGGAAATCTATATAACTATAGGTAGGAATTTCGATATGCTCTGTTAGAGAAAAGTAAAGATAGACTTTATCTCCTTGCTTGATGGCCCGGTAGCGATAACTTGTATCATCAGCCTGAATATCAAGGATAATCGCATTATTTTTATCGTATATAATCATGTATCAATACTATTACTGTTGTGATTAAAGCTGTTAAAGAAGCTATCTCTACCCAGAACATCGGACGTGTACGGATAAAGTCTATAATGAGAGTTTGTGAAACATGCCGTATCATGTACCAAATTGTATAAATTATATATACTGCCCAGACTGGCATTAATACCCACCAGAATGGAGTAAGCGCAATCCATACCTGCGAACAGATCAGCATTACGGCTGCCGAAGTACAATGTACTTTATTTATCCACTCATTTTTAAAGTCTGGGGCAAGACCTACGCCAAGTAAGCCGGCGCAAGCTACAATTGCCAGCAACTTCATTGCGAACGTTGTACTTAAAGCCAGATTACAGGGAACAGGAACATCGCGGCCAGAGTCATACAAGCACCAAATATCAGCTTATGTTCCAAAGTATAGTAAGTTGCACTAATAGAATAGGGAATACCTTTCGTTTTGATACACACTGCAGACGTATAGCCCGCTATCACTATGATAAATAAGATTACTAATGTTGTCATAATATCATGTTCTTTTATTTTATGGCCGAAGCCTATTATTCTATATATATTATTATCGCTCCTTGACATCCATCTCCTCCAATAGAATCATCATGACTTGAACTGAAGGCTGCTCCACCGCCGCCGGCACCAAAGACTGTTCCAGGGAGCCCTCTATTTTGTATAGTGTTATCATTTCCATATCCACCATCTCCGCCTCCGTCAGAGCCGCCTCTGGAAGGTGTTTGAACAGGAAACAGATATGAGCTATTTTGTTATTTGAAAAAATGGCCTCACCATCCAAGTTACATCCGAATTAGCGTAGTAATCCTTGTGATAGTCTGCATCAAGTCTTGAAAAGTAATACCGATATATCCACATATTCGTAGAGCTATATTGAGTAGACGTTTGAATGTTTCGCCATAAACTATTATAATAGTTTTCCATTTGTACACCTCCGACTGCTGCTATAGATGGATTGATCACATTCTTTTGTGATAGCGCAGCAAGTACTTCCCCGCCTCCAGGTAGATACCACTGCTGACCAGCAAGTCCATAATTCCAACAATAGCCAGCTGCATAATTAGAGGCATTGCCAAGGGCGTTGACAATCGCTTTTGTATTACTGTAACCAGCGAAATCATTACCAGCGGTTGATCTTGACGAGGTAGTTGTACATCCAGAGACTAATGTTCCATAACCGCCCCATTTCATGCCCGTTTGGATATTCAAGGCCATTACTCCTATAGTGTTACCTTGTATGTACGCCACAATTCCTATAGCCGTTCCTTTCGATATATTCCATTGCGAAAGAGTTGAATACATCAGCCTATTGTTAGTCAGGTAAACGATATCTCCGACTTGGGCTTTACTCCAATCTGTTTTACCTCCTAATATCGCCCGTCTCTTCATGACTCACTATTTTTGGGATTTGAACTATTACCTTATATCCGGGATGATCACCGTTGTCACACTATCGTTACGCACTACAACTTCGCCCTCTTCGATTTTAGAGGTCGGGAAGTAGTGAGGTACACTGATTGATTGCGCTGCCATGATGAGAGCGCAGGAGACGACTGCCAACAGGGTCAGCAGGTCGGATTTGTTTGATTTGATTGTTGTTTCCATATTAATCTACTTTATATTGTTCTGTGGGTGGAATAAAATCAGATGTCCATCTGGCTACATTCGATATTCTAAACTCGTCATAATAACCTTTACAGTTGCCATCACCACCATCTCTACCCCCGATGCATAATTTATGATTCTTTAAATAAGGCGAATAGCTGCTTTTTGAGGAGAATAATACACCATTTATGAAAATTCGAGTATATCCATCTTTACATGTTATGGCAATATGATTCCAAGAACCATCATTCTTGTAATAATTCAAGAAATTATAAGACACAAATGAGGAATAATTCCCATATCGGATGAAATTTTCATTTATTCCTTGCTCAAGGTTGATCATGAATCCTGTTGTGTCTCTATTGTAATCATCAGAAAATGGTTCCTCATGAGTGTCAATAACAAATGTAAGTTTCATCCAAAAATCAATAGTATAGTTTCCGGATGCCAACAAATCTGCAAACCATTGTTTATCGGTAAAATAAAGATAGCCATTGCGAAAATAAGCCCCACCTGTCCCAAATTTCTTATTGCTTGTATTAATAACAGCACCTGTATTATTCAATACGAAATTGCCTGTCGCATCATTAAAATTACCATCAAAATGAAGCAACAGTAGTGTCTTTCTCTTATTTTCTAACATCAATCGCCGTTTCATACGCCCAGGTCTAAATTGAGTTCAAAAGTCAAGAAATGCGGATAGTTCGCCTTTACGTCGATTTGAGCCAATTCAGCTTCCGACGTAGCGGCATAAGCGGCGGCCTCGTTGCTTGCGCGGCGGTCGTAGGTACGTTTAGCATAGATTTCCAAGTATGGCAAATACTTCATTGCCCAACTGATTGGCACATCGATTGACTGCGGCGGCGTTCCGGTCGTCCAGAGCTTTGTCTTTGTTT
>NZ_QUDI01000035.1:0-57173 GCF_003477465.1 Parabacteroides sp. AF48-14 | reverse complement strand
AAAGAGAGAATCGACTTTATGTCTAATAAATATGCATAATGCTATTATTATGTATTAATAATGATGTTATAATATTCATAGTGATATGAAAATAGCAATATTTGTATTCTATAACTATTCATCAATAAGATACCTGATATCACATAAATAAGCTGTTTTTTCCTCTAAAAGCAAGGATTTATTATCATAATCTAACGCAGTTCTGCTAAGACCATGTTAAATAACATAGGTCATTTAACCTTGAAACCTGCCAGATCAAAGCCTCATGTTGTCATTCAATTTAATTCAAATCTCATGTAAAGAAATTGACAATAACCCCCTTTTTCCCCGTTTTTCTATTTCAACCAAAATCTTGAACCATTTTGAAGTGTCTCTTTTCTCGTTTTTTGCCTTTCCTGCTGACACCGAACGGAACGAGCTGCCAAGTCCGTCCCGAAAAACGTGCAATTTGATTGCCGGAAAGCGTAAACGCCGGCAAAGTGATAAACCTTAACTCCCGGAGAATCGAATATTTGAAAATAAAACGGACGGTGTCTCAAATATCCCAAGGAAATTTGAGCGGCTTTTGGGCATGAGGACGGTCGTTCTTCAAAAGAAGACGGTCGTAATCGCCATTGCGACCGTCCTCATGGGTGATGCACTCGGCACCTCGCGAAGATTAGAACGGTCGCAATGGCAAAGAGGACGGTCGCAATGGCGAAAAACTCCCGAAAAAGAGGGAAAATCCTCTTTTTGACGTAAAAAAAGAGGATTAACATTTATTTGGTTTCAGATGTCTTTTGGGGATGGAAAATCTATTTTTTACAATAAGCCCCCTAATTTATCGGCAAGTTAGCTCACAATCTCTCTGCTGTTGCCGCATCAATTTTCCGGTCCAACACGTAAATCCGGTAAGAGAGGCTTAACTCCTTACCCGGTTCCAACGTAAAAGCTTGCTGCTTTGTCGGAGAGAAATTCCACATCACATCGCCGGCGGGTTTATTGACAGTCTTGTCCCAGACACGCAAAGGCTCCGGATAGTTCAGATTGGAAGGATTGGCAACAATCAGGATACAGGCATCTTCGTTTCCGGCTTTCCCTTGAAAATAGCACCAACGAGCTCTTGAGCCATCCGCCTGATCACGGGTAAGCCCTTCGGATGTAAGCATTTCAGCGGTCTGGTCATTCCAGTCTTCGCGCGTACGTATACATATACCGCCATATCGGTAAGCTTCCATTGTAATCGGGCTGGAGCCGGCACAACGCAACGTTGTGTGGTAATCGATATAATAGCCCGGCAAGTCCGTTTTGCCGATACTGACTTCCAGTTTCTCATTCATCGCCATCTTTTCTGCGGGAGAATCCGGATAAACAACATGATCCAACGTCGCCGCAAAGCCGGTATCGGAAACACGGTCGAAATTACGGAAACGGACAGTTCCTTGTTTTTTGTTGAGATTCCAAAAATCGATCTCATTGCCTTCAAACGTCGTTTTCGTCCAGGCATACCACAACCCGAAATGATGGTAGTGGTCGGAAGGCGAACAATTGGTCAGCACTTCACCCTTCAACGTCTTCAACGGATGGATAAAGCCACTGCGCTTATAAACCGTATCCACTCCGGGAGCCGGATAAACCATCGCATAATTATAGGAGAACAAAGGCTTGCCATCCATACTATAGGTTAACGATTTGCCGGTATCCTCCACCGAAAGAGACGCCTGTTGGCAACCGGCAAACAAGAAAGAAATAAAAACACAAACAAAAAATGGTACAACTTTCATAATGATATTCTTTTTATAATGCTTCGCTATCATCCGGCATACGCAAGGGCAGGGTAAACCAGAAAACAGAACCTTTCCCCGGCTCTGACTCCACTCCTATCTGACCGCCCATGTGTTCTACAAAACCTTTGCAAAGTGCCAATCCCAATCCGACGCCCTTTGATTTGTTAGCGACAGCCTGGATAAAACGGGCAAAGATCTTCCCCTGTATTTCATGCGGGATACCTTCACCGGTATCGGATACAAAGAAACGAATCTGTTCCGACCCAGACAAGGCACATCCGACCCGTATTTCCCCTTCCGATGTATGTTTAACAGCATTCGACAAAAGATTGGAGAGTATTTGCGTCAACCGGTTGCGATCTGTAAACATATGAAGATCAGGAATAGGCTCCATGACCAGCTTCACCGACGGAGCGACCTGCAGTGCGTAAACCTTGCACAATCCATCGACCAGGTCGGGCACATAAACCTTCGAATAAGAAAACGAGATTGTATCCGACTCGATTCTGGAAATATCCACCACGTCATTCAACAGATCCAGCAATAATACATTATTATTTCGAATTATGCTAATATATTGTTCGCAAACTTCCGGGTCCGTCTCATCGGCCAACAACTGCGAGAAACCGGCGATGGCATTAAGAGGTGTCCGGATTTCATGATTCATATTGGCAAGAAAGGCTGACTTCAACTGTTTGGAACGTTCTGCCTTATCACGGGCCTCCGCCAGCTTTTTACGCATCCGGCGATTGACCTGTATCATCACGAACAACAGAAGACAGCAGAACAGCAGGCAGGAAATAAACAAATACAGGAAATCCGATTTCAAATGCAGCTGTTCGTTTTCCTCCGCCATTTGCCGGGCTTCATTCTCAGCCCGGAGGCGGTCGATCTGCTGGACATAAAAAACCTCTTCGAGCGAATCCCGTGTGTCGGCCAGATGAAGGTATGAATCGAACGCTCCTTTATAGTCGCCCGATTCTTCTTTCCTTACGGCTTCATCATAAAGTTTCCGGAGCTGTTCCGCGGTGGAGTCAGGCAAAGCCCTTGTCCCCTCTAACTCGGCAGAGACAAGAGAGAACGGAAAAACCGAAAGAACTATACATAATATGAATATATACCGTTTCATCTTTCTATATATGTTTAAGAGGCATCACAAATTCTATCCGGCATCCCGACTCCGTCCGGACCGGCATAGACATGCGTCCGCCCATTTTCATAATAAGTCCTCTGCTGATCACCATACCCAATTGTATATTCTCTAACTTGCTGGCCGTTTGCGCCAATCGGTCGAACATAAACTGGCAAGCCTCTTCCGAAAAGACGATGCCCTTGCAGCTAACAAAGAAAACAACCTCTTCGCCTTCCGCCCGATATCCAAAAGAGACTTCCCCTGACTTGGCATGCAGAAATGCACAATGAAGTATATTCTCCAAAACCTGGGCAAGCCGTATCGGATCGGCCGTCATCCGCATCTCTTTTACCGGGAGTAGGCACAAACGAACCTCCTCGGTAGCTGACGATTGCATCTTCATATAGACTTCACGTACCAGCCGGGCCAGGTTTACATCTTCATAATGAAATTGCATCCGGTCCGACTCGATCTTCGAAACATCCAAAATATCGAAAATAACACGTTGTGCCAGTTCGTTGCGCGAACAAAGCGAAACAGCATATTTCTGTCTTTTCTCCATCTCCGTCTCACGGATCAGAGACTCGGAAAAAGCAGATGTTTCTTGCAGGAAATCATTTACCACGCGGGTCATATTACTCAGAAAAACAGAAGTATTCTCATCTGCCTCCACCGCCTCTTCCACCGCTACAGCCAACAGGCATTTAATCCGGTAAAAACGGTAACACAAATAACAGAGCAACAAGAGAGCCAATGCAAGGGAGAAAGCCAGTATTAACTGGAAATGAATGACTAACGATTGTTTTTTTCTTTCTGTTTCGAGTTGATTGATATGGAAGAAGGAACGAAGTTGATGAGATTGGCAGTCAAACCGTGCACAGCTAAGGGAATCGGCAATTTGCACACAATGGCGAAGTTCTTCGGTTGCCTGTTTATAATCACCTTTCTTAGCGGCTATAACCGCTCTTCTACGGCAGACATCCGGATTCTCACCCGAGTGGCGGAGTTGCAAATAGTAGGCTGCCGTGTCCAGGCACGCCGTCGCCTGATCATAATCCCCTACCGCCAGATAATAGTCCGACCAGGTAAAATAGAGGCCATCCTTATAAGTATCATAAATATCGCTTTGCTTATATTTGTCGGCTTTCTTCAGGCAGGAACAGGCTTCCGCCGGATGGTTGCAGTAAAGCTCGTAATCCGCTTCATTGCAATAAACCCAAATCCAGTAATAGGAGAAATAATCTTTCGGTTTGTCGGGATTAAGCAAATGGAAATCGATCAGTTCCCGGCGTACGGAGTCGACATAAACGATCACCCGCTCTTCCCGGTTCAACTGACGGCTGGATTCCGCTAAAATAAAATAGAATTCCATCCGGTTCATGTGTTTGTCTTTCATGCCATCCAGCAGCCGAACACCCCGTTCGGCCCATTCCAAAGCGTCATTACACCGTCCCGAGATATAACAAGCATAGGCAATTACATAGCAAGCCTCGGCTACATCGCCCGCACTCCCGATTGCTTTCGCTTCCTTATACATCTCCCGTCCTTTCTGAAGGGCCAGCTCAAATTCGCCACGGTCCGTATATAAGGTGATAATCATAGCCTGAGTTTCGAACAGATAATCCAGCATCTGTTCACGACGGAAAAAACTGATAGCAGGCACCGACACCTTCTCGGCCTGTTCCCAATCGACAGCATTAAAATAATGGCGGATTTGATTCCGGTAGGCATAAGCTTTAAAATTCCGGTTTTCCGGACCTTCCGACTCGTTTAGGAGAGAGTCGAGATACAATAGTTCTTCAGGCGTATCATCAGCCCGTTCGCAGCAATCTTTCAGATATTGTAACCGAATAGAATCGGGAGGAAAGGAGTTCACAGCATTACCTCTTTCCTGACACCAGATCATACCAGTCGCATATACGAATAATAGTCCGGAAAATATACATCTCCTCAGGACGTTCATTACCTCGATTTAATTGTTATTCTATTCTACCCTATGCAAAAAGTTATATATTCTGATCAGAAGGTTGTATATCCTGACCATTTTGCAAATATACAACAATGTAGCAAAGCTGCAATAGTATTGTAGAAAAAATTAACTTTCGCTCTCAAAAAAACACTTGGAAAATCAACCATCCAATTGCCGAAATATTTCTTTAATCGTTTGCGTGATATGTGGATTTAGCCTACCTTTGCACGATAATAACCATAGATTGGAAGAAATTTCTAAATACAATTAAATAACTTAAATTATTATCTTATGTGGTTACTTAATTCTTCTATCGGGAAGAAGCTGATAATGAGTATATCAGGTCTTTTCCTAATTCTGTTTCTATTGTTCCACTTGTGTATGAACATAGCAGCGGTATTTTCTGGTGAAGCGTATAATGTTATTTGCGGTTTGCTGGGATCTAACTGGTATGCTCTGGTTGGTACATTAGTGTTGGCTGCTGGCGTGGTAGTACACTTTGTGTATGCTATCATTTTGACCCTGCAGAATCGTAAAGCACGTGGTAATGACCGTTATGCTATCAACGCCCGTCCGAAAGGCGTTGAATGGGCTTCTCAAAACATGTTTGTTTTGGGTCTGATTGTTATCCTGTTCATGATTTTGCACTTTTCACAGTTCTGGTACAATATGATGTTCGCCGAACTGGCAGGTATTCATGGAGACATTCATCCGCAGGATGGTGCCGCTTTCATCAACTTCTATTTCCAGGGCAATGTTGTAAACACAGTGCTGTATCTGGTATGGTTCGTCGCATTGTGGTTCCACCTGACTCATGGTTTCTGGTCCGCTATTCACACTATCGGTTGGAACAATACAATCTGGTTAAACCGTTGGGAATGCATTTCTAAGTGGGTAGCTACTATCATTTGTGGCTTGTTCGCTGTTATTACAATTATTTTCTTCCTGAATGGTGTAGGTGCTTAATTTAGGTTTAAATCTTCAATTGAAAATAAATCATTATGACTCAAATAGATTCTAAAATTCCTCAAGGCCCGTTGGCTGAGAAGTGGAAAAATTATAAAGATCACCAGAAACTGGTGAACCCCGCTAACAAGCGTCGTCTGGATGTAATCGTTGTAGGTACAGGTCTGGCTGGAGCATCTGCTGCCGCTTCTTTGGCAGAAATGGGATTCAACGTATTGAACTTCTGTATCCAGGACTCTCCCCGTCGTGCACACTCGATCGCTGCACAGGGCGGTATCAATGCTGCAAAGAACTATCAGAATGACGGCGACTCTGTTTACCGTCTATTCTACGATACAATCAAAGGTGGTGACTATCGTGCCCGCGAAGCTAATGTTTATCGTCTGGCAGAAGTTTCCAACTCTATCATCGACCAGTGCGTAGCACAAGGCGTTCCTTTTGCCCGCGAATACGGCGGTCTGTTGGACAACCGTTCATTCGGTGGTGCTCAGGTATCGCGTACGTTCTATGCCCGCGGTCAGACGGGACAGCAGTTGCTGCTGGGTGCTTACTCCGCTTTGAGCCGCATGATCGGTCTGAACAAAGTGAAGATGTACACCCGTCACGAAATGTTGGACGTTGTCAAGATCGACGGTCGCGCCCGCGGTATCATCGCACGCAACCTGATCACCGGTAAGATCGAACGTTTCTCCGCTCACGCCGTAGTGGTTGCAACAGGTGGTTATGTAAATACATTCTTCCTGTCTACCAACGCAATGGCTTCCAACGGTTCTGCTGCATGGCAGTGCTACAAGAAGGGCGCTTATTTCGCTAACCCCTGTATGGTACAGATTCACCCGACTTGTGTTCCTGTACACGGCGATTACCAGTCCAAGCTGACATTGATGTCCGAATCACTGCGTAACGACGGCCGTATCTGGGTACCGAAAAAGCTGGAAGATGCAAAAGCCTTGCAGGCCGGAACGAAGAAAGGGAAAGATATCCCCGAAGAAGACCGTGACTACTATCTGGAACGCCGCTACCCGGCATTCGGTAACCTGGTTCCGCGCGACGTGGCTTCACGTGCCGCCAAAGAACGTTGCGACGCCGGCTTCGGTGTGAACAACACGGGTCTGGCTGTATTCCTCGACTTCTCCGACGCTATCAACCGTCTGGGTAAAGATGTTGTAAAAGCAAAATATGGTAACTTGTTCGACATGTACGAAGAAATTACCAACGACGATCCATATGAAACTCCGATGATGATCTATCCGGCTCTGCACTACTCCATGGGTGGTCTGTGGGTAGACTACGAATTGCAGACATCCATTCCGGGTCTGTTCGCTATCGGTGAAGCCAACTTCTCTGATCACGGTGCTAACCGTCTGGGTGCATCTGCTTTGATGCAAGGTTTGGCCGACGGTTACTTCGTATTGCCTTATACAATCCAGAACTATCTGTCCGACCAGATCCAGGTTCCGCGTTTCAGCACCGACCTGCCTGAGTTCGCAGAATCTGAAAAGGCTATCAAAGACCGTATCCAGAAATTGATGAGCATCAAGGGTAAAGAATCTGTAGATTCTATCCATAAGAAACTGGGTCACATCATGTGGGAATACATCGGTATGGCCCGCGATGCCGAAGGTTTGAAAGAAGCTATCCAGAAACTGAAAGACCTGAAGAAAGAATTCTGGACAAATGTACATATCCCGGGACAGGCAGAAGACCTGAACGTGGAATTGGAAAAGGCATTGCGTCTGGCAGACTTTATCGAGATCGGTACACTGATGGCTCACGATGCATTGGATCGTGCAGAGTCTTGTGGTGGTCACTTCCGTACTGAACATCAGACAGAAGAAGGTGAAGCTCTTCGTCATGATGATAAATTTATGTATGTATCTTGCTGGGAATATCAGGGTGAAGACAAAGATCCTGTTATGCTGAAGGAAGATTTGAATTATGAATTCGTAGTACCTCAGACACGTAACTACAAGAAGTAACAATTTTCAAAAATTAGAATCATGGATAAAGATATAAATATCACACTTAAAGTCTGGCGTCAGAAAGGTCCGAAAGAAAAAGGACAGTTCGAAACTTACCAGCTGAAAAACATTAACCAGGGCACATCTTTCCTGGAAATGCTGGATATCCTGAACGAACAACTGATTAACGAAGGTAAAGACCCTGTAGTTTTCGATCACGACTGCCGTGAAGGTATCTGCGGTATGTGTTCATTGTATGTAAACGGACACCCGCACGGACCGGCAACCGGTGCTACTACTTGCCAGCTCTATATGCGTCGTTTCAACGATGGCGAAACAATCACAATCGAACCGTGGCGTTCAGCCGGTTTCCCGGTAATCCGCGACTTGATGGTAGACCGTTATGCTTACGATAAAATTATCCAGGCAGGTGGTTTCGTATCTGTAAACACAGGTGGTGTGCCTGATGCAAATGCAATTGCTATCCCTAAGGCTGATGCTGATTTGGCTATGGATGCTGCTGCTTGTATCGGTTGTGGCGCTTGTGCCGCTGCTTGTAAGAACGGTTCGGCTATGCTGTTCGTTTCTGCTAAGGTCAGCCAGTTAGCTCTGTTACCGCAGGGTAAAGTGGAAGCTGCCCGCCGTGCGAAAGCAATGGTCGCCAAAATGGACGAACTGGGCTTCGGTAACTGTACCAACACCCGCGCTTGCGAAATGGAATGTCCGAAGAACATCTCTGTCAGCAACATCGCCCGCCTGAACCGCGAATTTATTTGCGCTAAATTGAAAGACTAATACATTATATATGTATATAGAAAAAGCCCGTTGCGATAAACAACGGGCTTTCTTTATTTTATGTCCACAAAAAAGCCGCACTCCATATAATAGGATGCGGCCTTTTTGCTGCTTTCCAGCGAAACAATCTCTCGATCCCCTCCCCGCAAAGACTTTTTGTTAACCTTAGATCTAAAATACTATGAAAAAAACTCACTGCAAATATAAACTATATTTATTATAAATGCAAGAGTCTTTAGTTACAATTTATTGCAAATTTGTCATTTTTCCTTTTAAAATTGACATTGTGCGCGATTTCACACTATTATAATATCAATAAACAGCCTGTTCCGGCAGAGGAAAGTCTTCCGGACTCCCCATTCAGATCGAATAGCGTTCAGGGATGGAATCCAAAATACCGAACAGTTCTTCGACCGTCTCCGCCCGCAACATTGCGACGCGCGTCTGCTTGAAATCAGCAATACCTTTAAACAACGGAGTAGCAGCCAGATGACGGCGGATATGCAAAATGCCCCGCCGTTCATCCAAGCGTTCGACACTTTGTATGACCTGTTTTTTCAATATGTCGAGATACCAGGAAAAAGACTCGGCAGGAAGCAATTCGCCTGTATTCAGGAAATGTTTCACCTCCCGGAAAATCCAGGGACGACCGATACTACCCCGGCCAATCATCACGGCATCCACTCCGTACTGCTCAAAACGTTGTTTGCATATCTCGGCAGAAGTGACATCGCCATTTCCTATAATAGGAATATGCATCCGGGGATTGTTCTTGACTTCGCCGATCAGTGTCCAATCCGCCTCACCCGTGTACATCTGTGCCCGTGTACGTCCGTGTATGGAAAGAGCGGCAATACCGCAATCTTGCAACTGTTCGGCCAAATCGACAATAATCTTGTTGTCGGCATCCCATCCGAGACGGGTTTTCACCGTAACGGGAAGTTTGACTGCTTTTACCACTTCACGCGTGATGTCCAGCATCAGCGGAATATTACGTAACATTCCGGCCCCTGCCCCTTTTCCTGCCACACGTTTCACCGGACAACCGAAATTAATATCGAGAATATCCGGCCGCGCCGCTTCACAGATTTGTGCCGCTTCCACCATCGTCGGGACATCGCGCCCGTAAATCTGGATAGCAACCGGACGCTCTTCGTCAGCCACATTCAACTTCTGCTGCGTCTTGTTGACACTGCGGATCAAAGCGTCTGCCGAAACAAATTCGGTGTACACCATATCCGCACCAAAACGTTTGCACATCAACCGGAAAGAAATATCTGTAACATCTTCCATTGGCGCCAGGAAGACGGGATGTTGACCTAAATCTATTGTTCCTATTTTCATCTTATATCTTAATATACGCACGCAAAGGTACTGATTTTCTGCCAAAAACAGAGGGGAAAGCGGCAATCTGCTAAAAGATATAATAATATAGTAATTACTACAATCCTCTAATAAAAGACAGGTTGTGATACGATTATGTATTATCTTTACCCCTTCAAAACAAGGAATACGATGATACATAAAATAGGGCTGGTCATTTTCGCCTGTCTCCTCGTAGCCTGTACGCCAACCGGCCGGGAAGATATTGCAACTACCGGGACACTTCTCCGGCAAGCGGCTTTCTATAAAGAACAGCTGCAATATCTTCCGGCATTGGAAACTTACCGGCAAGCGATCAGGCAAGCGGAAAAAGAAAAGGACAGCACAGCCCTTTCCCTCGCCTATCTGGAAACGGGAAAGATTTACCGGAACCAGTCTCTCAAACCAAAAGCGCTGCAAAGCGAAAAGACAGCATTGGCTTATGCCGAAGGGACAGCCTGCGACTCCCTTCGGATAGCTCTTTACCGGGAGATAGCCGATATTTATGCCTTATCCGGACAAACAGACAGCGCCTTTCACTACTACCAAAAAGCCGGTTGCCGGATCAGGCAGGCCCAGATATTACGGCAAACAGGAAAACAGAAAGAGGCGGAAACTATTCTGAAAACTGAGCTGGAACAAACACGTTCCCAAGAAGAGAAAGCGGAACTCTATCTGGCCCTCGCCGACCTGCAGATCAGCCGGGGACAACTGAAGGAAGCGGAAAAGAATTTAAGCCGGCTTCCCCCTTCACATCCGCATCTCTATGCAGCCTTGTCACGGGTTGCCCAAAGTCGTGGAGACAGCCTGCAAGCGGACTTTTATCATAAAAGCTATCTGCATTATCAGGATGCCCTGCGTAAAGAAATGGAACAAAACCAAGTCACCCAACTTCTCCGCACCTCGGAACAGAAAGAATGGGAAGCGCGTTTATCCGACTCGCAAAAGACAAAGCAGGGACAGATGTACGTCTGGATCGCCCTCTTAGTGTCTTGCGGAACGGGAGCCTGGGGCTATTCCCGTTATCGGCTGAAAAGGACAGCTGATAGTTTGTCCGAAACAGATTTCCTCTCTTCCGAAATTTATCTCCGTTTCCACAGAAAAGAAGAATGGAAACCGACGCCTAAGGATTGGGAAGAATTGTTGCAAGCCTTCAACCGAACCTATCCGGAGTTTCGCGAACGGCTGAAAAGAAAGATTCCGAAACTAAGCGAACAGGAATGGCGGATGTGTTGCCTGATCAAAATGGAGGTTCCGCCTTCTACAGCCGCCATGTTGCTCTGTTGCACCAACCAGGCCATTTCGATGCGCCGCGTCCGCCTGTATCAGAAAACGACAGGCGAAAAGGGAACGCCGGAACAGTGCGACGCCTTTATTCGTGATTTTTAAGCAGATGTGAACTGATGTGAAACCGCCAGGAAAACCGTTATTCCTACTTTTGCCCGAAAAAAGCGTATGAAAAAGATGTTATTTTGGCTGATAGCCGTTGTTGCTTTGACCGGATGCGGATCGAAAGATTCCACCGATAAATTGCCGGTACTCGATCTGACGGCCCCTAATTTTGCATCGGACCGGGTGGAGATTTCGGACGAGATAAAATCAATCGAATATGTTCCGTTGGAACTGACAGACGAATCCCTGATCGCCGAGATACTGGATTTGGCTGTTTCCGACGATTATGTCTTTATCTATTCCACCCGCCAGGACGGTATTTTGCAGTTCGACCGCAAAGGACACTTTGTCCGCAGCGTCGCAAAAACCGGAAACGGGCCGGGAGAAACGGCGCAGATCGTCTCGCTCTCGGTCGACGATGAGAACCGGCTGCTGTGTGTCAGCGAATTTTTTTCCACCTCTTTCTACTCTTTTGACGGCGAGTTCATTAAAAAGGTAAATACACTGCGCCCCTATCTCTGGCAATATTGCATCGGTCCCAACACGATGGCCGAAATGGGCCGCGAAAGCATCCCGATGGATACACCGGGAATATTCAGTCTCGGCGTTTTCAACTTAGCGACAGACGACACGGTTGCGATCCGTCAAACTGTCGGAAACATGGATCTATTGCCACTAAAGGAAACTTTGCTGGGAGAGTGGAGCTTTAACGGAGGCACAGGCGGCATGCTTTGTTATTCTGCCGGCATCGATACGGTCTGGAACTTGGGAATGGACGGCATTCATCCTGCCTTCCGCATCGATTTCGGCTTTTCCGCCGACGAACAAAAGATGGTACGTTCCGAACCGGGCGCGATCGTAGACGGGAAATACTGGATCTCCCGCTTCTTCGAGACTCCGCGCCGCTACATAGTCAAATGTTTCGAAGCCGACAACCAGTCACAATTCCATCTATTCAGTCTGGACAAGGAAACCGGAGCGGTATGCCACGAAAAATCTTCAATCGATGCCATGGAACTGTTTAAACATAACCGGATTCTGACGGGTATCGGCATCCATAACGAGACAGACGGCGGCCTTCCTGTCTGGCCGTATTATTCCTATCCGGGTAAAAAACTGATGGTACAACTCAACACCGCCGTAGAGATCGAATACCTGAAAGAGAAATATCCGGAGCTGAAGCAACACCCGGTCCTGCAAAAGATAACCGAAGACTCGAATCCTCTCGTCACAATTTACCATTTACGCTGATCCGCATAAACAGCCCCGGGCATCCGCCAAAAATTCCATGGGCATGGAAAAACTATTTCATGCCCATGGAACTAAAGTTGCATGCCCATGGAACCGGAGGCGGATGCAAATGCACATCTTCTCGGATATTATTCCTACCTTTGCAAGAGTAATCTGTAAATGTATAATAACTTGAACGAGAAAGATTTTGAAATAATGGCGCCCGTCGGTTCGTACGAATCGCTGATGGCGGCTATCCAGGGAGGAGCCGACTCTATTTACTTCGGTATCGAAGGGCTGAACATGCGTTCACGCTCTTCCAATAACTTTACGACAGACGATTTGCGTAAGATCGTAGCCATTTGCCGCGAGCACGGCATCAAGAGCTACCTGACCGTAAACACGGTAATCTACGGAGAAGACCTGCCGTTGATGCGCGAGATCATCGATGCAGCCAAAGCCGCAGAGGTTTCCGCCATCATCGCAGCCGATGTGGCCGCCATGAATTATGCCGACAGCATCGGACAGGAAGTGCACCTTTCCACGCAACTCAATATCTCGAACGCAGAAGCCCTGAAATTCTATGCCCGCTTTGCCGACGTGGTCGTGCTGGCACGCGAGCTGAACCTGAAACAGGTGCACGAAATATACCGCCAGATCGTCGAGCAAGAGATCAAAGGCCCGAAAGGCGAACTGATCCGTATCGAGATGTTCGCCCACGGCGCCCTCTGTATGGCCGTCTCCGGCAAATGCTACCTGAGCCTGCACGAGATGAACGCTTCCGCCAACCGGGGAGCCTGCATGCAGATTTGCCGCCGCGCCTATACGGTAAAAGATAAAGACAGCAACATCGAACTGGATATTGAAAACCAATATATCATGTCGCCCAAAGACCTGAAAACCATTCATTTTATGAATAAGATGATGGATGCAGGCGTGCGGGTGTTCAAGATAGAAGGGCGTGCACGCGGACCGGAATATGTGCGCCTCGTAACGGAATGCTATAAAGAAGCCGTACGCGCTTACTGCAACGGCACTTTCACAGAAGAAAAGGTCGCCGCCTGGGACGAACGCCTCAGCAGCGTGTTCAACCGGGGTTTCTGGGACGGCTATTACTTAGGACAACGCTTAGGCGAATGGAGCAGCAAATACGGTTCCGGCTCGACCAAGAAGAAAGTTTATGTCGCCAAAGGGATCAAATACTTCGACAAGATCGGCGTGGCCGAATTTGAAATGGAGTCCGGCACCCTGAAAGCAGGCGATGAAATCCTGATTACCGGACCGACTACAGGCGCTGTTATGCAGACGATAGACGAGATCCGCGTAGAGCTCAAACCGGTAGAACAAACCGTCAAGGGCGAACGTTTCTCCTTTAAGGTAAACGAGAAGATACGCCCGTCCGACCGGCTATATAAAATGGAAAAAGTTCAACTCGAAAAATCGTTTGAATAATGAAAGAATATCTCTTTAAACTGACAGACAAAGTCCGCGACTACGAATGTGACTTGCAGGGAGTTGTCAACAACTCCAACTACCAGCATTATATGGAGCATACCCGTCATGAATTCTTAGAATCGCTCGGCGAGAACTTTGGAAAGATGCATGAGAAAGGAGTGGACGGATTCGTTTCGCGGGTAGAAATCCAGTATAAAACTTCCCTGAAAAGCGGCGACAGCTACATCTCCTGCCTCAACGTGTATAAGAAAGGCGTCAAACTGGTTTTCGAACAGGACATTTACCGGGCTTCCGACAATGCGTTGGCAACAAAAGGGATCGTAGAATCAGTAATCGTAGAAAACGGGAAACTGACACGCGGCGAATATTTCGATGAAATGCTAAAAAGAATAGAACATACATGACAGAAAAACAGATTTACCAAATCGGCCTTACTATGATCAACGGCGTGGGAGACATCCTGGCGCGCCATCTCCTGCAAACATTGGGAGAAGCAGAGGCTGTGTTCGCTGAAAAGCAACAGTTGTTAGAGAGAATCCCGGGTATCGGCAGCGTCTTAGCTGCCGAAATCAAACGCCCGGAAGTGCTGCAACGGGCGGAAAAAGAGGCGGTCTTTATCGAAAAGAACCATATTTCCTGCTACTTCCTGGCCGATGCGAACTATCCGGCTCGCCTTAGGGAATGTCCGGACGCTCCTGTCCTCTTCTATTTTAAAGGAAATACCAATCTGGATGCAACGCGGATCATCAGCATTGTCGGAACGCGCAATGCCACCGAATACGGCAGGGAACTCACCGAATCGCTTCTGAAAGACCTCTCCCAAATTATCCCCGATTTATTAATCGTCAGCGGATTGGCCTACGGCATCGATATCTGTGCCCACCGAAGCGCTCTCCGAAACCAATTGCCGACTGTCGGCGTATTGGCGCATGGCCTGGACCGCATTTATCCGTCCAGCCATCGCTCTACGGCTGTCGAAATGCTGGAACGCGGAGGCCTGTTGACCGATTTCCCCAGCGGGACGGAGCCTGATCGTCCTAATTTCCTTCGCCGGAACCGGATTGTAGCCGGTATGTCTGATTGCACGATTGTCGTCGAATCGGCCGAAAAAGGCGGTTCCTTAGTGACGGCAGATATTGCCTTCTCGTATGGCCGGGACGTTTACAGCTTTCCGGGGCGCGTCGGCGACAGCCATTCCAAAGGCTGCAACAACCTGATCCGGCAGAACAAAGCCGGACTGATTACTTCAGCTGCAGACCTGATCTCCGCTCTTTGCTGGGACGTGCAAGAACCGGTAACACCTGTGCAAGCGGAACTGTTCTTTTCCGATCAGGAGCCGTTGGCCGAACAAAACCCGATTCTGAGAATCATGCAGAAAGAAAAGGAGATGCATATCAACCAGCTTGCCCTGGCATTGGATATGCCGGTCTATCAACTCACGACGCTGCTGTTCGAACTGGAAATAAACGGAAAGATAAAAACGCTGCCGGGAAATATCTACAAACTGCCCTGACCGGGCATCATTTTCATCAGGTAAAATAGGAACGAAACCCCTATAAACAATTAAAGGCTGTCTCACGACAACCCCTAACCAACTTTGTTAACCTTAAATCTAATACTATTATGAAAAAACCACATTGCAAAGATACACCTGTTTTGACCATTTGTCAAGCATTTTACCGCTAATACTTGTTAAATCAAGGTCTGTAAATAGCAAAAAGATTCTAAACGCCCCTAAAGAGTCTTCAAAACCACTCTATTTTGTTAAATCTAACCCTTGAAACAGGTACGGATAATCCGTTTCGATCACATCCGGATGCGTCCCGATCTCCGTTTTATAACCGGCAATCTTTTCCGCCTCCGTCTTCCCCCGGTCATGTGTCGGAGCAACTGAAATCATGCACATCACACCGTTACGATGCAAGGCATCATACAACGCCTGTTCTTCCGGCTTCATCTTCGGGCCGACATACGCCATTACCTGTTTCCAGGGAATGCCTGCTTTTTCGTATTTTCCGAACTCCTCCATATTCTTGCACCAGCAAGAGAACATTGCTTCAGGCTCCCGGTCCAGGTAGTAACGGGCCTGTTCGGCATTGTGAACCGTGTACATGACATTCACCGGATTCTCTTTCTCGATAAAATCAGCCATTATATCCAACGGGACATCTTTGATATCCAGGTTCAGGATTGTTTTGCCCTTGCTCCATTCAAGACATTCTTTCAAGGTAGGAATCTTGAAAGCGGTCACATTCCCGTTCCGGTCCACCAGATTGAACTGCTGCAATTCCGCATAGGTATAATCCGACACTTTTCCCTTTCCGGTCGTTGTCCGGTCAATGGTTTCGTCGTGCATCAGGACGATCACCCCGTCCTCGTCAAACGCGGGTCTATCTCAAAGAAAGACTCCATATAAGACAAAGTCTTCTCAAAAGACTCGATACAGTTCTCCGGATAACCATCCAGCATCCCGCCGCGATGCCCGCTGATCACAATCGGCCGATCCGGCGCATACCGGAAATAAGCATGCAGATCCCGGCTGTCTTTTACCGGAATATAATGAGGATTCTGAGCCGACAGATTCCCGACAGGCAGGAAAAGCCCGATGAAAAGTGCAAGAATTAAAGGTATAGCTTTCATGATCTTTATATTTATTGATATTCAATCTCGATACAGGGCTTAAAAGTAAGACTTTTCTGCCAGTCTCCTACCACAAAAAGTACTACAAAAACATGAATATTTGATTGGAAGCGAAAGTGGGAGGTATATAAAAAAATTAAGGATTGTCATCCCGACAACCCCTAACCAACTTTGTTAACCTTAAATCTAATACTATTATGAAAAAACCACATTGCAAAGATACACCTGTAAAGCCCGTTTGTCAAGCCTTTTACGGACAATATATGTTAAGCCGCAACAAGTATTTTGCCAAAAAGTGTTAGACACTTTAAAACTATACAGAATACGTGCAAATTCTGCTAAATTTAACAATTCAAACACTCTTTCCTTCCAAAAACATCTGCCTGATCTGCTTGTCACAATTCTACGCACCATTCCTTATTGCGGACCATGGTATGCAGATGACAATACATACATTTTTGCATCGAGAAATTACAATAACCCCCTTTTTTCCCGTTTTTCTATTTCGACCAAAATCTTGAACCATTTTGAAGTGTCTCTTTTCTCGTTTTTTGCCTTTCCTACTGACACCGGACGGAACGGGCTGCCGAGTCTATCCCGAAAAGTGTGCAATTTGATTGCAGGAAAGCATAAACGCTGGAAAAGTGATAAACCTTAACTCCCGGAGAATCGAATATTTGAAAATAAAACGGACGGCGTTCCAAATATCCCAAGGAAATTTAGGGGCTTTTTTGCAGTGAAGACGGTCGTTTTTCAAAAGAAGACGGTCGTCATCGCCATTACGACCGTCCTCATGGGTGATGCACTCGGCACCTCGCGAAGATTAAGACGGTCGCAATGGCAAAGAGGACGGTCGCAATGGCGAAAAACTCCCGAAAAAGGAGAAAAAGGGCATTTTTGACGTCTGAAAAGTGGATTAACATTTGTTTAGTTTCGGCGGTCGTCCGAGTCGGAAAAATGCGTTTTATACAATAAGCCTCCAGTAAAAAGATAGGAGAAACCGTATGAATAGTATTTGAGATACTAAAAAAAAGAGTATCTTTGGACAATTTTAAACTTACACTTTAAATTTGTCCAAATGCAGAGTAAAGAACTAATATACAGATCATTGTCAGAAGAGATAAAGCGATGTTTTGACTTCTTTCCGGTTATAACCCTGACTGGCCCCCGGCAATCAGGAAAGACGACAATCTGCCGTGAACTGTACCCAGATCTGCCGTATGTAAATCTCGAAGAGATCGACACACTGAACAGAATTAAAGAAGATCCACAAAGTTTTTTTGCCAATCATCCTAATGGTGCCATCATAGATGAAGCACACCATTATCCAGAAATCTTCTCCTACATCCAAGTCAATGTCGATGAAGATATCTATCAAGGAAAGATGGACCGAAAATTTATTGTGACGGGGAGTAGCAACTTTGCGCTATTGGAAAAAGTTACTCAGTCGATGGCTGGACGTACTGCCGTCCTTACTTTGCTGCCACTGTCACAAAAGGAATTACAGCAGGCTGGAAAAAAAACAGATACAGATCGACTAATCTTAAATGGCGGCTATCCCGCCGTATGGAATAACGAAACTGCACGTGAGATAATCTATCGGAATTATTTCACAACCTATATCGAGCGCGACGTACGGAGCATAATCAACATAAAGGACCTGATGCCTTTTCAAACATTCATGCGGCTGTGTGCCGGAAGGATAGGGACAGAATTCAACGCATCGGCCCTGTCAGTGGCTGTCGGCGTGAGTGTGCCGACAATCAACAACTGGCTTAGTGTCCTGGCCGCATCCTATACCGTTTACCTGCTATCACCTTATCATGCCAATATAGGAAAAAGGCTTACTAAAACCCCGAAGCTTTATTTTTATGATACCGGCCTGGCTACTTTCCTACTGGGTATAGAGAATGAAGAACAATTAAAAACACACCCTTTGCGGGGAGAGCTGTTCGAAAACATGGTCGTTAACGAGATGATGAAAGAAGGGCTCAATAAAGGGAAAGAAGAACATCTGTATTTTTACCGTGATAAGACACAAAGGGAAATAGATGTAATCCGGATGAAGGCTTTAGACCTCGAAGCATACGAGATAAAATCCGGGAAGAGTTATAATGGCGATTATTACAAACAGTTGAAGTTCTTCAAGGATTTATTGGGTGATCAGGTGAAGCGGACAGCTGTTATCTATGATGGAGAAACAGACAATAGGGACTTGATAAACGGCCTTTATAATTATCGGGACTTTAGTTTATATGATAATAAAACACTGTAAATGTATATATTATGGCACTAATGGACAAATTTAAAGTTGCATTTTAAATTTGTCCATTAGTGCATACGGCGCAATCCTTACAAAACCAACTCCCTGAACAATGTCTCCAACGTCTGGTCCAGATCGTCGGAGAAACCCGGATGCGGGCGGGAAGTTTGGATGGAGGCACTCCGGACAGCTGTCAGCCAACGGAAACGTTCCGGGATGTCGAGGGAGGCGATCGGGCCGCCGTCGTTGGCTCCGGAGCAGATTCGATCGAAAACATGGAGGTTGGCGAACAATGCTTCACGGTCCAACTCGGAGGAAAAGAGGTTCAGCTTGTCCTCGTCTACTTTATAAAGCGCTTTGATATATTTCGCCCGCTTCGAGAACAGAATGATTCCGACATTGAAAAACTCCTCCCGTTCCACCCGGGGAACCAGTCGGATCACGGCATATTCATATAAGTGTTTTCCTTGCATCCTGCGCTTCTTTTACAAATGTTTCGGAATGGGCCAGTCTTTCACACAAGAACTGATAATAGACTTCTCTTATCTCATCCGGACTGCCGGGACTGTCGCTCCAATGCAACCAGTCGTCCGGGATCAGGGCGACGATCTCACGTATCTTCTCATCCGTCAGCAAGCGTTTCATATCGGCATCCGCCTCTTCCAGCCGGGAGGCTTCGGGCAACAGGACATGGTCTTTTATCTGCACGAAAGGGCTAACGGCATGTTTCTTCCAGTTCACCCACGAATAATGGAAATAGAGGGAAGCACCGTGATCGATCAACCACAGTTCTTTGTGCCACATCAGCATATTAGTATTACGGAACGTGCGGTCCACGTTGGTCAGGAACGCATCCAGCCAGACAATACGGGAAGCCTGTTCCGCACCGACCTTTGTCACCACCGGATCAAACGTCAAAGCGCCCGACAAGAAATGCAGCCCTAAGTTCAGCCCGCGACTGCCTTGCAGCAAATCCTGTATCTCCTCGTCCCCTTCCGTACGGCCGAATGCCTCGTCCAGGTTCAGGAAAACCAGTTCGGGCACGTGGAAACCAAGCGCACGGGCCACCTCGCCGCCTATCAGTTCGGCAATCAGCGCTTTCGTCCCGTGACCGGCACCGCGAAACTTCACGACATATTTGAACTCATCGTCCGCTTCCGCCAGTGCCGGCAACGAGCCGCCTTCCCGAAGGGGCATGATATACCGGGTTACATTTGCTGTTCGTAATTCCATCGCATTCCATTTATTTCGGAGATAAAGATACAAGTTCTTTTTAAACAAACGAAACGCCGAAAAGATTCAAACTTAATTTACTTCCAACTCTTCCCAGGCCGGGAGTGTAGGGAATTTATTTTATTGAGAATATTCATTTACAGACCCCCATAAACAATTAAAGGCTGTCTCACGACAACCCCTAACCAACTTTGTTAACCTTAAATCTAATACTATTATGAAAAAACCACAATGCAAAGATACAGGCGTCAAGCCTTTTGTCAAGCCTTTTGCAGACAATATTTGTTAAGCCCGAAGCCTCTTTTCGACAAAAAGTGTTACAAAGCTCAAAACTTAATACAAAGGCGTCAAATTCTGCTAAAATTAACACTTTTACAGTCCCAAATCAGAGGGAAAGACGTTCTTTCAGGAGCTTATAACCGCCATTGCTTGCCCGCAGGCAAACGCCGTTTTTAAGCCGGACCTGGTAATTTTCTTTTCCGAACAGTTCCACCCGCAAAATCTGTTCTGTATTGACGATACAGGAACGATGAATCCGCACAAATACCGTAGGAGGAAGGTGTGTCTCAAAATATTTCATCGTCTGCTCTTTCACGAATTGCCCATCCGGGGTAAAGAGCGTGACATAATCGCCTCCGGCCTGCAGGTATAACAGTTCATTCAGATGAATGATATGGATGCGGGAGCCGTCTTTCACGGAAACCCGGTCCAGGAAAGCCTCTTCGGCCTGTACCGGTTCTACCGTTTCTATTTCAGAAGCCTCTTCAAACTCCTGATCATCGGTCCGGTTCATCCGGTACCATTGCAGCAGGACGATCCAGCATAAGATACCGAAAACCAGGCGAAGGGGTATCGTGTGGACAAAATCATCAGTGGTTCCCTGTTCCAGTAGCACTTGCAGTTCGAATGCCCCGGCCAGGCTGATTGCCTGAACCAACACAGCCAGTGCAACCCGTATCTGCAAGGCATGGATAGTTCCGTCGACATATCCATACAGGAAACCCGCCACAGCCAACAATCCGACGGAAACCAGACCGTCTAAGCAGGCATTCCACAATCCCTCCTGCCCATAGCAAAACAGGAGCCATGCATAAACCATCCATGCCACTACCGCCAGGGTAATCCCTATTATGCGGTTAACGACCGATTCTATAAATGGATGCGTTTGCATAAATCAACTTTTAAACTCGATACCTCCGAAAGAGACTCTTCCTCTTACTAAGAGTACGTGTTCCCTGTCTATTTCTATAGATGTGTTATATCGCTTATCGTCACACCCGCCGATAAGAGCATCGATCTGCGTTTGCAAGTTCCAGTCCGAGGGCAAATAAATCTCGACTCCGCCAAAGGTACAGTCCACGTCTATTGCAGTCTGTGCAGCTTCCAGCCGTGTCCGGCGCAGGTCCAGGATAGTCCCGCCGAATGTATTTTTAATCCGCGCCCCTCTAAAGACCGGGTCCAATACAATCTGCCGGACGGAACCAAACGTATTATCCGAAACCACATACCCGTCCTGCGAGCTGTAAACCTCTTTGGCATATTCCGTCCTTCCGTCCCAACGGCGACGGGAGGCATGATGTCGCGGCTTAAAAAGAATCATGAGCCCTGTTGCAATGAGAAAGATCGGCCAAAATGCGTTGTCCCACTCCCTCCCCATACTGGTTATTTCGGGTAACAAAAAATAAACACCGATAGCGATCGTAACAAAACCTCCTATAAAATGCCGCTTAATCAGGTTCACGACACCAACCACAACCAGCAACATCTGCCACGACACTAAAATATCGAAAAGATAAGAATCGATCAGCCCGAAATTTCTTCCGAGATAGAGCAAGCCGACTATAATAAATACAGCAGCAGTTGCAAGTGTATTCAGTCTCTTGTGGTGAGGGAAGCCACCTCTGTAAAAATTTCCCTGTTGATTTGTTTCCATACTCATATCATTTTAATTTGCTGCAAAACTACGGTCAGCGAGTCACTTACGCAATAGAAACACGGCCGGTAACGGGTAAATCCCGACGAATACCGGAGTATTCCCGATAAAAAAAGGCTCCTGCACCGGCAGAAACCCCTATAAACAATTAAAGGCTGTCTCACGACAACCCCTAACCAACTTTGTTAACCTTAAATCTAATACTATTATGAAAAAACCACGATACAAAGATACGGGCTTTTCCGAATTTGTCAATAGTTAAAATGCTAATTTGTGTTGTACAGCATATAAGAAAATTTAATTTGAGAAATAATAAAGAATATATGCAACCGTCGTCCCACCCCGTTCGTCTTTAAAAGAAAACGAACAAAAAAGCATAAGACATGAAAACAAGAGTATTTTACTTTATCGCCAGTATCCTGCTGATGGCTACAAACGGGTTTGCCCAGAAGAATACGATAAAAGGTGACGGAAACATCACAACGAAAGAAATATCCATATCCGATTACGACGAAATCTCGTATGTCGGAAGAATGGATATCGAATACGAACAGTCAAACGCTTCGCCCTACCTGAAAATAACAGTAGACGAAAACATCCTGTCCAATCTTGAAATCAAAGTAAAGGGCAAGACACTGATCATCCAGCCCAAAAGCAGTGGATTTTCGCGCAGCCTGAACCTCCAACCGACTGTTTGCGAAATAAAAACAAACTCACGGAGTCTGAAAGAGATAAGCGCTGTCGGAAGCGGTGAATTCACTGTGACAAGCCTCCTCAAAGTCGACAAAATAGAGGTAAGCATTGCCGGAAGCAGCACGGTAAACTTCGACAAATCGCTGGAAGCGCGTAAAGTGGAATTCAGTGTTGCCGGGTCAGGCGATCTGAATGCAAAGAAATTGAAAGTGGACAATCTGGATTGCAGTGTTGCAGGCAGCGGTAACATCACACTCAAAGGAGAAGCCGAACGGGGCAGCATGAGCGTTGCCGGAGGCGGAGACATCAGCGCTTTTGGCTGCACGGTCAGAAAAGCGGAATGCAGCGTTGCCGGCGGTGGTAATATCGAAGTCTTTGCATCCGAACAATTGGATGCCAGCATAGCCGGGGGCGGACATATCCGCTACGAAGGCGACCCCGAACTCAGCAAAAGCGTTGTCGGCGGAGGTTCTATCAAGAAAAATTAATCACCATAATACTAAAGAAGCGATGAAAACAAAACTAATCACGTTAGCAACTCTGTTCTTTTTATGTATAACAGCCGGATATGCTAAAGATATAAAAGGCAACGGTACTGTCATTACCAAAGATATCCAAATATCCGACTACACCGAACTCCGTATCGGCGGGAACATCAACGTAGACGGAAATAACTTCTTTTCTTCAAAAGGAGGAAACAAAGGCCCGGTCTTTAACTACATGCAGAAAGCCGGAAAATCATCCCTGCAAATCACGATTGACGAGAATCTGCTTTCGCAACTGGAGATCAATGTATCTAACGGATGTTTGAGTATCCGGACCAATAACAAAGACAGACTCTTTCCGACAAAACTTATCATCAACAGCAGTTCGGCCAAGCTAGAAGAAGTTAAAATAAGCGGATGTGTCGATTTTATACTCCAAAATAATTTTACCGGCGATGACCTGAAAATGAATATATCCGGGTCCGGGGACATCTACCTGAACAAACCGGTACGCATTGCAAACACATACGAGATAAAAGTCAGCGGGTCCGGCGATATGAAAGCAAACAACCTGACATGCCGGAACATCGAAGCATCGATATCCGGCTCAGGCGACCTGGACCTAAAAGGGAAAGCGGAAAGCGGCGTATATAAAGTAACGGGCAGCGGAGATATCAGTGCATACGGATTTGTCGTCAAAGACCTGAAATGCAAGGTGAGCGGCAGTGGAGACATTGAAGCGCACGCAACCGAAACGTTGGATGCTTCTACCTCCGGAAGCGGCGATATCCAATATAAAGGATATCCCAGAGCCGATATCCGCAGTACTGGATCCGGAGATATCAAACGTATAAAATAGACTGAATATATTATGTAAAACACCTGTAATTATCAGTAACTGAACTGACAATTACAGGTGTTTTTATGCGTACTTTTACAAAATTCCTTCTACATTTGTAACCAGGGCGCGACAGATGCGTCTAAAAATATAATATAAAGAAGATGTACATGAAAACAAAAGGACTATTAGCGATTGCTTTCCTGCTGGGAATATTTTTCTCCGTCCAGGCAGCAGACCATGTAAAAGGAAACGGAAAACTCTCGACCAAGAAAATAACCGTAGGCGATTATAACGCAATTAAGATAGACGGAGTGATCGATTTCAACTACGAACAGTCGGATGCAACCCCTTACCTCGAAGTGACAGTAGACGAGAACCTCCATCCTTACGTCAACATCGACATAAAAGATCGCGAACTGACAGTCAGCTTTAAAGGAGCCAAGGTAGACCACTTCACCAAGTTCATCGTCAAGACCAACTCCAAATGGCTGAAAGAAGTAAAAGCCGCCGGTAATGCAAACTTCATGATTAACAGTAAGTTGACCGGTGACGAACTGAAGATCAAGGCAAACTCCAACTGCCTCGTCCAGCTGAAGGAAAAAGTCGAAATAGGCAAACTCGACCTGAACGTATCGGGCAGCGCCAACATGGTTGTCAACAATTTGCAGGCCGACAAACTGGAATGCAGCATCAACGGTTCCGGTACAATCAACCTGAAGGCAGGAAAAGCCGGGGAAGCGGATTACAGCATCACGACCGACGGCGAAATCATGGCATTCGGCGTTGCCGTTCCCGAAGTCAACTGTAAGATAACCGGTAAAGGTTCCGCCCAGGTTCATCCTACTGAAAACCTGAAAGCGACGATTGTCGGCAAAGGTAATATCCGCTATAAAGGCCCGACAGCCGTACAGCAAAAAGTGATAGGAAAAGGAACGGTAGAAGAAGAAAAATAGACATGAAAACAAAAGTATCTTTATTAGCGCTCTTGTGCATCCTCTTTGTGATGTCCGGTTGTTCGCGTATTATCAGGGGAGACGGAAAGGTGGAAACCATAAACGTGCCTGTCGAAGAATATGACGAGCTATCCGTAGCCTGCCCGACGGGAAAAATCCATTACGCACAGGCGGAAGGGGCTGCCGCTTTGTCGATTACGACAGACCGCAATGTCTATGACATGCTCGAAGTATATGTAAGCGACAAGACTTTAGTCATCAAGCTCAAAGACGCTTATAAAGAGAAATTCATCTGGCCGTCCGAATTTACGGTCCGGGCAAGTTCCGAAAAGATGAAAGAGATCAGTCTCGCCGGCAAAGCCGAGATTAACCTGGACGGCCCGTACACGGCCGAAGAACTGGAAATATCAGTGGCCGGCTCGGGAACAATCAACCTCAACGACCGGATCGAGGTGGAGAAACTATCAACCAGCTTAGCGGGAAGTTCGACCATCAACGGCAAAGACCTGGATGTCGGCACGCTCGAGTGCGAAGTAGCGGGTTCGGGTACTTACCAACTGGGAGGAGCCGCCAAAAAAGTTTCTTATGAAGTGGCCGGAAAAGGCCGGGTCAAGGCATATGACCTGAAAGCGGAGGACGTATCTTGCGAAGTGGCCGGTTTCGGGATATTCAATGTGTATGCCAGCAACAACCTCAGCGTGGAAGCGGCCGGGTTTATCAAAATCAGCTACAAAGGTAGTCCGGCTCTCTCAACAGAAGGGATCGTCATGGCGCGAAAGGCAGACTGACCCTCTACAGCCAGCCTTCTTTCCTGTACCATTCGATACTTTCTTCCAGCCCGCGACGTAGCGGATAAGCCGGAACAAAGCCAAGTTCTTTCTGAAGCGGCGTAACGTCACAAATCCAGTTACGCTGCTTCAGGATTATATATTTATCCGTATTCAACGTCATGCTCTTCTTCAACAGCCTGCCGACCCATTCCGAGCACAGGCAGGCAATATGCACCAATCCCATTGGAATCCGGGCACGCAAAACATGCTTCTTTTGCAATATTTCCTGGATCATCCGGGCAAACGACTCGTCTGTATAGACATCGCCATCCGCCACAAAGTAATGGCGGTTCCGGATAGCATCATTCTCCAATGCCAGGAAAGCGACGGTAGCCAAATCTTTTACGTATATAAAGGTAATGCGTTGCGGCGTAAGACCGGCGGTAAAGTCGAAACCGGACTGCACACTTTTAATCTCCACAAAATAATCCCTCTCGCCCGGTCCGTACACGCCTGTCGGACGCAGGATGACATACGGGAAATAGGGTTGTTGCCGCAGGTAGTTTTCCGCCTCCAACTTGCTCTTTCCATAAGCCGTGTCCGGCAATTGAGGATCGTCCGGCGAAATCGGTCGGAATGTCTTCTCATCCCCACGCCCATAACTACTCAGGCTGCTCATCAACAGGAACTTCTCCGGCTTACAACCGGATGCGGCAAGCGCTTCGATCAGGTTAGCGGTATTCCCGGCATTGATGCGGAAAAAGTTTTCTTTATTAAGCGTTTTCGTCAGCCCGGCATTATGGATCACATAATCCCAGGCGCCATGCTCGCGGACAAAGTCAGCCAATTGGGCCGTCAACGCTTTCCGGTCAGAATATTTCAGGTCGATAAAATGAATCCGTTCATCCTTCAGATTGGCACGGCTACTCGTCGAACGGACTCCCGCCCACGTCTCATAGCCCCGGTCGAGCGCCTCTTTTACGAGGAAACCGCCGATAAAACCACTTGCTCCGGTAATCAGTATCTTCTTCATTTATTCTTCATATAATAGGTATAGTAGTACAACAGCAGGCCGATCCAGTTCAACACGATGATAGTCAGAATCCAAAGAATCTTCTGTCCACGCGTGATGAATGGGTTCTGCCTTACGGCGGTAATACCGAAAATAATAACTGCAATGCCGACGATATATCCGATCTCCGGCAGGCTTATCCAACAAAGGTTACTCATGTTCGTGTTTTTTCAAAACCCGGTGAGGCAAGTCACCATGTCCGATCAGCTCTATCGGGCAGGCATATTTCTCGCCCAACCATTCCTCGGACACATCCGCGCCGGGATGGTAATGTAATGTTTCATTTACGCAGGCAATGTTCTTTACCATCGCCAATACGGTTCCGATATCGTGCGAAACCAGGATGATTGCGCTCTCTTTATTGATCTCTTCCAATAATTTATAGAAGTGAGACTCGAAACGCTTGTCCACATACGAGTTCGGCTCATCCAGTATCAACACCTGCGGACGGGAAACGATAGAGCGTCCCAACAGCACCCGCTGCAACTGCCCGCCGGACAGTTCGCCGATCGCGCGGCCAGCCAGTTCTTCCAGCCCCATCTTGCCGATCACCTCTTCCACCCGTTGCTTCTGGCCCGAATCGAACGAACGGAAAAGCTTCTTTTCCGAAGCAAGTCCGGAAGCGATCACCTCGCGCACGGAGATAGGGAACTTCTTATCGATGTTATTCAGCTGGGGCAAGTAACCTATCCGGAGAGAAGAGACAGCCTTGCCGTCCTCATAAAAACGGATCGTGCCGGAAACGGGAGACAGCAAGCCGAGTATTACCTTCAGAAGCGTCGTCTTCCCACCCCCGTTAGGTCCTATAATCCCGAGGAAATCATCTTTCCAGATTGTCAGGGAAACATCGCGCAAGACGGTTTTATTGCCATACGCTGCCGTTACATGTTCTATGTCAATCAGTTTGTCCATCAGCCAATGCTTTTGCTATATGAATCATTTCCGTATTCCAATGATAATCCAGCGGATTGATGACCACCAGGCGGCAGCCGGTCTCCTTTGCGATCAGTTCGGCATTCTTCCGGTCGAACTCCTGCTGGATAAAGACAACCTTCGTATGATGCTCCTTGGCTGTCATAACCAACTGTTTCAGCTGGGCAGGCGAAGGTTCCTTCCCGTCCATCTCGATGCAAAGCTGGGTAAGATCGAACTCGGCGGCAAAATAGGTCAGGGCCGGATGATAGATAATGAACGTACGGTCGGCCAACGGATCGAGCAGCTGTCTGATCTCGGCTTCTGTCTTTTCGATCTCCGCCAGCAGATCGTTATAATTCTTCCAATAATATTCGGTATTCTCTTTATCCAGCTCGATAAAGGCATTCAGCGTATTCCAGGCAATCACTTTCGCTCCTTCGATGGAACTCCAGATATGCGGGTCGACACCTCCTGCATGGTGGTGGTGATGTCCGTCGCCGGCTTCGTGCTCATGCCCTTCATGCTGGTGCTCTTCTTCCGTATCCTTCATAAACTGCATACCCTGGGAAACATCGAATATCTTCAGATCGGGATTATTCTCACGTATCTTCTGCATCCACACCTGCTCGAATCCGATATAACCGATCTGCAGGTAAGCGGCACTCCGCCCGATCTGTACCATTTGCTTCGGAGTCGGATCGTAGGTTTCGGGACTTTGTCCGGAAGGAACCACACTATGGATGGCAAACTTATCTCCTGCAATCTTCTCGGCAAAAAAGCGCTGCGGCTCTATCGTCACCGTCACCACTTTTCCACCCGCCTGCTTTCCTCCACAGGCGGTAAGCAGCAGCAAGACTGTCAAAAGAATATATATTCGGGTATATTTCATCTTACTCTCTATTTTGACAAGGATACAAAGATAGGAACAATCCGGCAAATATACTAAACAACAGAATAATGCCTTGCCAGCTTAACATACATTTTACAATAGCTACAATTTAAGAAATAGTGAACCTGTAAATGCTGATTTATTGTTTCATATTTGGTAAATAGTGAATCAATAACGGATAAACAGCGGTCCTCTATTGCATGTTACGGCTGTATTCCTTTTATGTCACAACTGTCTTCCTTCTATGTTACAGTTGGATTTCTTTTGTTTCACGGCCGTGACATGAATAGCGGGTAGGTACGGAAGGAGCACACATCCCGCATCGTTCATTCTATCTGCCGGGTGATTCATTCCTTTACGGCACTATAACCCCATGAAGTACTGCACTTGTTGACAAGAAGGGCGGTTCGCGAACCGCCCCTACGAGGTCTGTTTGTTTCGTATCTGGCAAGAAATGAACTGCTATAAAACAAAAAGAGCCTGCTCCAACGGAACAAGCTCTTTTTTGTTTTTTCGTGCGCCTGATAGGACTCGAACCTACACGTCTCTCGACACCAGATCCTAAGTCTGGCGTGGCTACCAATTACACCACAGGCGCGTTGCGAGTGCAAAGGTAAATAAAATATGCTAATATGCAAGGCCTGCGGAAGAGATTTTACTTTTTGAAGCCGCTTCTATCGAATCGGCCTTTGCCAACAACAGTTCGATCGCTCTATCTATGATCGTATCACGTCCCTTCATTATGTCTTCTCCCGTAATTGAGACTTTGACATCCGGATCGATACCGAACTCCGTGTGCTGCTTATTGACATCGAGCACCGGACATGCCGAGAAGCGAACACTCCACCCGTTCGGCAGTTCCGAACTGAAAGGCAAGCCGCTTCCCCCTCCCGTACGGTCACCCATGATCGTAACCTGCGGCAAGAGGCGCATCACATTCACAAAATCGTTCGTCGCACTGTAAGAATGGCGGTTCGTCAGGACAATAACCGGACGTGGCCAGCGGAGACGGTCCGAAGGAGACAGATAGACCGGGTTCGGCTCGGTGAAATCGTTATGCCCGTTGCCTTTCTTGTACTGCGTATAGCAAGTCAGCATCTTTTCTTCCAGGAAACGGGAAGCGATACGGTCGGAAAAGGTCATCGAGCCACCGCCATTATCACGCACATCGAAGATCAACCCCTTGCATTCCTTGAAATGCATGAACATATAATCCAGGTTATTCTCACCGACACCACTCGAGAAGCTACCGTAATAGACATAGCCGATCTGATCGTCCGCCAGACGTTTATATTTCATGCCGCCGGCAATCTTGTAGTCAGTACCGAGATAGTTGTCTTGTATTTCCTTGTAGTAGTTGGCCGGATAATCTTCGTACCAGGCCCAGTAGCGGGACATATCAAAAGAAGAAATCAAGTTGGTATGTCCGTCTTTCACTTCCGCCAACATCTTGCCGAGGACATCAAACAGCTCATACTGGTTCATCGTATCCTTGACAAGCAGGCTGTAACGATCGTGCACCTCATCCCAATCCACTTTCTTATACTCAAAAAAGCAGTAGTTTTCGTCCATAATCCGCCAGAGCGCTTCGAAGTTGTCGCGGGGAGACGAGTTGTATTTCGTCGCTTCCTCACATCCTGAAAACAGGATGCAGAAAAGAAGTAGATAATATGTAATGCTTGTTTTCATCTTCATCATTCAAACAGTTCAATAGTAAGCACTACTGTATCGGTGTGCATTACTCTTCAAACGCTTACCACCGAAAGAAACAAATTCCTTTACAAACCCGATCATGAACGAGTTGGAGAGAACATGCGTCTTGATGCTGTTCACATCCGTCCGGTACATACTGTTCAGATAGCCGACGCGGAGCGTAAAGTTCGACACCGGTATGTCGAGCGTGAAATAGTTTTTCATCGCAAACTTATTGTGGAACGAACTGAACCGTACGATCCCGTCCGAGCCTCCCTGCGTCAGGAAATAATAAGGTTCGCCTTTGTGCACCGAGAAGAGGACACCGGCAAACGGTATCTCCGCCTGATAGCGGAAAGTAAGCGGAAACTCCTTGATCTTAAAGTTATAAATCGCCATTGCCGACAGATTCAGATCAAAGTCCCCCTTCCCTGAAACCGGATTATTGCTGTTGCGCGTGTTATAGATGAAACCACCCGAAAGACGGGCGGAAGCGCCGGTCAGCACCTTCAGTCCCGGCAACAGGTTCGTGAAGCGGTAATGATAGCCGAGGCTGTAATCCACAAACCCGGCATATTCGTTCGCCGTCTCCGCACCATTGCGGGTAGAACCGAACTCGACGTTGATAAGCTGCTGGCGGGAAATCTTATAATCCGCCAACCGGACTACCTTCATCCGTTCGTTGAGGATACGCGCCACCCAACCGGTATAGTTGATGTCCGTACTGGGTGAGAGGTACGTGTCCCGCAAATTGTAACCACCGATACCGACCATCGTACTCTCGTTGATCGAGCGGGGTACTTCTTCTTCATCCGACTGTGCCACGAGAGGCAAAGCCATCCAAAGAAACAGGAACATCAGACAGGCAGTCTTTTTCATACGCACACTATTCATCAAAAAGTTTCATTTGTCCGGTAATCTCATCGATGATATCCGAATTGCTTTTATCGGCATCAGGATCAAGATCCGTATCGTCATCGCCTTCGTTCTTTTCCTGTTGCGGTTGCGCTACGGGGGCAAAACGGACAGGATCGAGTTCGTTGATCGTCTCGATGTCGAAGGTCGAGAGGCGTTTTCCTTTGGCTTTGAATCCTTTCACGGCGATAAACTCTTCCGCATCCAATACCAGCGGTTCACGGAAAGAGTCGTGTCCGCCGAATACCACTTCGATACGCGGATAGGCCTCGTCGGTCAGCAACACCAAGCGGCTTTTCGGATTTTCACCTAAGAAATTCTGCTTACGGCTTCCGGCCTCAAGCTGGAAACGTTTCAGGTAGAAGTATTTCTGATCGGCATCGTAAAGAGCAGCCGTCCAGATTTTATTGGCATCAAACTTTTCGATATTCAAGATATTAGCCTCGTAATGATTGCTTAACTCGAAGTTTGTCGTATAGAAATCACCGTTCGGGAGAATCACTAAGATCAGGTCGTCACTCTGGAATTCACCCAGTTCCTCGCCTCTTCCGTCGTAGTTCAACCGCAGCACATCCCGGTCGAACCAGACATACGGCCACCCAGCGTAGAGCTGCCTTTCTGCTTCAGACTGATCTTATGTATCTCGGCTCTCGTCAGGATATTCCCAATCGAGCCGCGCCCCTTAATGACCACCTCACTGAAATCCTTTTCGAACACCAGCAATCTCTGGCGGGGTTTCGGTTTCAGGATAACCTTCACCGTCTCGGCCTCACCATTGGCATTGGCACTGAAATACAGGATACGGGACTCTTTCGTTCCCTTTGTTATATCGTATTCCCTGTCACGCGTCACACCTGTTACGGCAAAACGCTTGATATAGTTGCAACCGATTTGTCCGTCTCGGTAGATTCCGTCGCGATAGATCACGTTGTATATCGTCCGGTTATCATTCCGCTTGAAGACATTCAGGTAGAGCAGGTCTTTCCCGATAAACATCTTTTCGCTCACCCGCACGATCTTGTAGGTTCCGTTGCGGTAGAAAAGGATGATATCGTCGATATCGGAACAGTTGCAGACATATTCGTCTTTCTTGAGACTTGTCCCGATAAAGCCTTCGGCGCGGTTGATATAAAGTTTCTCGTTGGCTTCCACCACTTTGGTTGCTTCGATCGTATCGAAGTTGCGCACTTCGGTCATACGCGGATAGTTCTTTCCGTACTTTTCTTTCAGCATCATGAACCAGTCGACCGTATAATCCACGATATGCGCCAGACGGTCTTCGATCTTCGCAATCTCTTCCTTATACTGGGCGATGGTCGCATTACATTTGTCCGTGTTGAACTTCAGGATACGCCCCATCTTGATCTCCATCAGTTTCAGGATATCGTCGCGGGTCACCTCGCGGATGAACTGCGGCTTGAACGGTTCGAGCCGTTTGTCGATGTGGACGACTGCCTCATCCATATCTTTCGACTCTTCAAACTCCTTATCCTTATAGATACGTTCTTCGATGAATATCTTTTCAAGGGAGGCGAAGAAGAGCGATTCTTCCAGTTCGCCTTTCTGGATTTCCAATTCGGTACGAAGCAGATGCAGCGTGTCGTCCGTCGAATGTTTCAGCACGTCGCTTACCGTGAGGAAGTGCGGCTTGTTGTCCATGATGACACAGCAGTTCGGCGAAATACTGATCTCGCAGTCCGTAAAGGCGTACAGGGCATCGATCGTCTTATCGGATGACACGCCCGGAGCGAGATGTACCAGGATTTCGACATTGCGGGCCGTATTATCGTCCACCTTCTTGATCTTGATCTTTCCCTTATCGTTCGCTTTCAGGATAGACTCGATCAGGGTAGACGTTGTTTTTCCATAAGGGATTTCACTGATAACAAGCGTCTTGTTGTCTAACTTCGTAATCTTGGCACGCACTTTTACGGAGCCGCCCCGTTCGCCGTCGTTGTATTTCGTTACATCTATGTAACCGCCGGTTTGGAAATCGGGATATAACGTAAACTCTTCCCCCCGCAGGTAAGCGATGGAAGCGTCCAGCAATTCGTTGAAGTTATGCGGTAATATTTTGGAAGAAAGACCGACGGCAATACCTTCCACACCCTGTGCCAGCAGCAGCGGGAACTTGACCGGAAGCGTCACCGGCTCCCTGTTTCGTCCGTCGTAAGAAAGTTGCCAAAGGGTTGTTTTCGGATTAAAGACCGTTTCGAGTGCGAACTTCGACAAACGTGCCTCGATGTAACGGGGAGCGGCCGCACCGTCACCGGTGAGAATATTACCCCAGTTTCCCTGGCAGTCGATCAAGAGGTCCTTTTGTCCGAGCTGCACCAACGCATCGCCAATGGAGGCGTCGCCATGCGGGTGGAACTGCATGGTGTGTCCGACGATATTCGCTACCTTGTTGTAACGTCCGTCGTCCAAGCGTTTCATGGAATGCAGGATTCGTCGCTGAACGGGTTTCAATCCGTCATTGATATGCGGAACGGCACGTTCCAGGATCACATAGGAGGCATAATCGAGGAACCAGTCCTGGTACATGCCCGATAAATGATAAGATACGCGGCTTTCCGACTTTCCCGGTATCTTATATTCCGAATGTGTTTCCTGACTTGCCTCCGCCTCCACCGTTTCATCGGTATTTCCTTCAGCAGCCGGTTGTCCTTCCGTATCTTTTATTTCTTCGCTTTCGTCCTGTTCAGTAATATCTTCTGGTCTCATATATATCTATCCAAATTCATTGCATCATCCCGGGGCCTTATAGCAATCGCTTATAAGCCATAATAGGCTGTAAATATACAAAATATTGCTGAAATAATAAAATAGGAGAAATTCCATTCCATACGGACCTACCTACACTTGCAGGGCAAACCGTTTTTGCAGATGTAATTAAAAGATGGCTCAGAACGCCTTTTGTTCGATATCCCGTTTCCGCTTCAAAGCCTCCAGGAAGTAATAGTCGGCATAATTCAATGGAACATCTATTTCTCCATTATGCGGAATACTTCCAACACAATGCATCAACAGGAAATTCCCGTTCGTACCCAATTTAGCCCGGTAGGCGGGAGAAGCGAGGCTTTTCATAATCCGGTCGGCATACGTCTTATAGGTCTGCGGATCGGGCACATCCATTGTACTGATTTCATACAAAGCAGAAGCGATACAAGCGGCAGCCGAAGCATCCCGGTAATCGTCCGGTATATCAGGGGCATCCATATCCCAATAGAAGACAAGGTCTTCCGGCGTATTCTTATGATTAAACATGAAGCGGATCGCTTTTAAAGCCAGATCAAGATATTTCCGGTCACCTGTTTCCCGGTAGCAAAGTGTCAGACCGTAAATTCCCCAAGCCTGCCCACGACTCCAAGCCGATTCATGCGCATATCCCTGTGCCGTATGGCGGTTGCGCACGGAACCGTCTTCCATACTGTAATCTACCACATGATAACAACTGCCATCCGGACGATACTGTTCCTTCATCGTCCGGTCGGCATGAGAAACGGCAACTTTATAGAAAGTCGAGTCGCCGGATAGCCGTGTAGCGGCAAACAACAGTTCCAGATTCATCATGTTATCGATGATCACCGGACATTCCCAACCCCGTTCGGAAATCCATCCTCTATCCACATTCCACGACTGGATAATCCCTGCTACCGGCCGGAAGCGGGTTGACAAGGAACGGGCCGCCTCAACAATCACCTCTTTGTAGTCCGGATCGCCCGTCAAACGTAAACCGTTCCCAAAACTGCAATAGATCATAAAGCCGACATCATGATTCCATTTGATGTTTTTGGCTTCTTCCACCGCTTTCGTGTACTTTCGAGCAATCGGCAATAAACTCTTGTCTCCTGTCAGTTCATATAAATACCAAACCGAGCCAGGAAAGAAACCGCTACGCCAGTCCGCCAGATTACAATAATAAACGGAACCATCAGGGTTTAGCGTAGTCGGATTCATAAACTTGCCGCTTGCTTCGATCAGTTTGATTTCTTTTCCTATCTGTTTACGGGCAAATTCGACATTCTCATCTACAAATCCACATCCTGTCCCTCCACAGGAAATCAACGTAACACTGAGTGCCATACCCATTAAATACTTTGTTTTCAACATATTTATATTCTTTATTTTAATGTAATTACACTTCTATTCTCCTGACAGAAGAACTTTGATTACCTGTATAGGGCTACCCGATACCGATGCCGACAAAACCGTATATCCCTCTATCGGTTTCTCTGCTTCCGTATCTCTTTTGGCCCTTTTAGCCATAAAAGAAGCATTGGCAGGAGAAATGATCTTTAAGAAAAAAGATTTACCGTCTTTCCGGAGAATCGCCGTATTCCCCTGACATTCAACATCCGCCGAAGTAATCGCAGACCATTGCACAGATTGCGACGGACGCTCCAGTCCGACACTGTCCGTAACCAATATGCGAGTATCATCGAGCATACGGAATGTCCGGTAGACAAAACGGCTCTGTCCGCCATAAGCAGTGCTCATATCCATTGTGACAAAAGGTTGGTTTACCTTATCGTCCTGCTCTTTGATTTCGCCGATCCCGGCGGAGTTTTGCAACTTATAGTCGATCGACAACGTATTGTGGCTGAAATTCGAATTTCTGAAATAGCTCCAACGCTGTCCGTCCGGCTTATAATCCCAGAATCCGGGTAAACTATAATTATCGGTCCCCAGATCGTCCGTCCACCTGATCCCATTTGTCTCCACAATAAAAGTACCGATATCCAATTGCTGGTGCGCCATATCGGGATCTCCGGTCTTGGCGATCAGATACAAGCTGTTAGGCGTATTCCGGTCTCCGTTGAACACGACAATATCATTAATACCTCTATAAACTTTCAGCTTCGGTAATACATCTGCAGACGAAGAGGCTGTATCATACCAGGGAATGGAAAGGAAATAAAATCTGAAATAATTTCCTCCTTGTACCGTCTTCGACAAGACATTCCGATAAAAAGCCGCCGCTTCCGGCTGATTAAAAGCCTGACTGAAATAAAAGTAGATAGGTTCTGCCGCCGGGGCCGTACTACCGGAATTGGCAAAATTGAATATCTTACCGGAAGGACTCGTACTATGCATATAATACAAGACACTTTTATCCACTCCCTCCATTTCCGACAAGCCGAAATCCTCTCCAAAATTATCATTCAAGGCTTTCAGCAAAAGGGACAAATACATGTTCGTATATCCCCAATAGGCAGGCCCCTCGTAGCAAACACCATCCGGTGCGAAATGCTTCAGGCAGTTCGGAACGTACTTTACCGCCTCTCCGATGATATGCCTGGCCAGTTCCGGCTCCTGTTCTTCAATAGCCAAAGCGCCTAATACCATTCCGGTATTGCATACGACATTCCAGTTCGTTTCTCGCTTCGCCCAAGAATCAGCATTCCCGGTTTTATATTCTTCTACAACAATGTCTAACGCTTTTGTTTTAATCGAATGGACTACTAACTGCCTGGTCGAAGGAGTCAGCACATCATATAGCCAGTCGTAACCGATGGCAACTGCCGTTGTCATTTCCGCCACATCCAGATAGTGAACAGGATCCCAGTCCTTATAATTGCAAACATTGATCAACTCTTTCTCTGCTTTTTCAGCAAACCGTTTGTCACCACTAAGCCTGTAGGCCAAAGACAGGTTAACCATTCGATAGACCTGTTCACGGCTGATAGACAATATGTCTTTCGTATTTTTTATTTTCTCTCGGGGATCTTCCTGGAGAGGGACTGTCAATAAACGCTCCGCCTCTTTCATCAAACTAACGTATAAGTTGTCTAATAGAGGTTCCATGCCTAACAAATCCCGGACCTTCTGTTCTTCCTGCTGGCAGAAAAGCAGCCTCGGATGTTGGCGCAACCCCTTTTCAAGTTGCCGGACAGAATGATTCTGCCCCTCCACCGCAGAAAAGAACAAAAGGGAAAATAAACCCAATAAATTAATCAATCTCATAAACACATAAGTTAAAGGGATTCAAGAAACTTACCACCCCGGATTTTGTGTCAACGCCTCATTCCGTTCCCGTTCTACGCCTGGTATAGGCCAAAGCATATCACGTTCAGTAAATAGATGAGTATAAATCAGTTCGCCATAAATATTGACGGCATCGACATTATCAAGCGCTTTGCGGGCAACCTCATATCCCCAACGGCGCAAGTCGCTGAAGCGAAGTCCTTCTCCGGCAAACTCTACAGCGCGTTCTTTACGGATTCGTTCTGCCATCTGCTCCTTGTTACTGACAGCCATCCACGCAGGACCGGAGTTCAAACCCGGCATATCGACACGGGCACGGACTTTATTGAATTCGGTCACGGCTTTGTCCAACTGCCCCGCCTCATTATAAGCCTCCGAAAGCATCAAGAGGACATCGGCAAAACGGATCAAGGGGAAAGCGAACGGCGTATGCAGACGATTACTGATCGCACCACCCTGGTCTCCTTCAGTCACGAATTTCCGATAGAGATAAGAGACCCAACCTGCATTGTTCTGGAGTGTACCACCATTGGCATTACCCGACAGATTGTGATCCAGGGCAAAGATCAGATCGACATTGGTTGTCCGGCCAATGTTCCCCATATAGTGGGAATAAGGGACAATCACGGTAGCCATCAGACGTGGATCGCGGCAAGTATAAGCGCTCAGTATCTTGGCGGTATCTGCCTCACGAATACCTACGACAGTCCCTGATCCATCCATCTCAACGCTGAGAAGATCTTTGCGCTCATCGGGTGTCATAGTGTTATAGCCGGGGAAGACCTCGTCCCAATCGAATGGACGGCCATCCTTGAATTCATACATATCCACCAATTGCGTAGAGGGAACCGTATTATTCCAACAACTTCCGTAAGCACTACGACAACCCATCAAGGCCTGTATCTGCATACCATACTCCGTACCGACACCACTCTTGTTCTGGATTGAAAAGACTGTTTCCGGGCTTTTCGCTCCGTTATAAAGTTTGAAGACACGGGCATAATCGTCATCGAGGGCATACCCATAATTATCGGATTTGTTATAGACGATCTCCTCGAAATCGTTGATAGCTGATTGCCACTCCTTGTCATAAAGATGTACCTTACCACGCAGGGCATAGGCAGCACCTTTGGTAGCACGCCCATATTCGCTGGCAGCATGATTGACGGGAAGATACTGGATCGCCTCATCCAGGTCCTCCAGAATATGGGCACGTACCTCTTCAAGACTACTTCTCGGCCTCTTCAAGTTCATAAACTCTTCATTGACGTTGGTCGACTCGTCATAATAGGGCACACCACCGAAAAGGTCGGTTAAGGTGAAATAGAACACCGCACGGAGAAACTTGGCTTCCGCCACGTACACATTGATCTGTTCTTCGGAGATAATGCCGTTCATTCCCCTTACCGAACGGATAAAGGTGTTGGCACGATGTATGCCGTCATAATAGGTCTGCCAATGAGCCTGAATCGTTCCGTCACGGTCAGTATAGGTCGCCAGATACATCATATAATAGTTATATCCGTAGGCTATATCTCCCAAATGGTCGAAACAGAACTGGTAGCCATATGCCTCGTTCAGGCGCAACATGCCGTAGATACCCATCAACCCCTGGTGGGCATGTTCATCGGTTTTATAGAATGTCCCTTCGTTAACCTTATCTCCCGGATAGGTCTCCAAATCATAGCAACCGGTGAATGTAAAAACGGAGAAAAGTGTTGCAGTCAAATATATTATAATCTTTTTCATGTCTTCAACTAATTAAAATGTAAGGTTCAAACCAAATGTCGTTAATCGCATAGTCGGATATTTCGTTCCCGACACTTCAGGATCCAATCCCTTATATCCTGTAAAGGTTAAGGCATTGTCGATACTGACATATAAACGGAAGTTCTCAATCAGGAGCTTTTGAGAGAGGCGTTTCGGCACCGTATATCCCAACTGAACGTTCTTCACCCTCAAATAAGACTTATCCTGTATCCAGAAATCGCTTGCCACGCGATTCCGGCCGTCCGTATAGTTCAGGAGGCGCGGATAGGTTGCATCCGTACGGCCCGGATACCAGCGTCCGTCTGCAATAGTCTTGTTGATCTGGTTACCCCGGCGTACCTGCGGCCAATAGCTGGCACCGTCCAATCCGCTCCAGTAGGTTTTCAATCCGGTAGCACCTTGCAAGATACAAGTGAAATCCCACCCTTTCCAGTTAGCACCGAAATTAAAGCCGAAAGTGAATGTCGGGTTAGTACCGTTTCCGACTTTGATCTTATCGTCATCCGTGATACATCCATCCCCGTCGATATCTTTATATAGAAAATCTCCATATTCCGGCTTCTTGTATTGTTTAAAAGCATCCGGATTGTTGGCTTCCATAGCTTCCACGATTGCCATATCTTCTTTCGTTTGGACAATCCGGTCTACAGAAAGCACATATTGTACATTGATCGGCTCTCCTTCAAGAATCATATTGGTACCATTAAGAGCCATTTCTTCTCCTTTAAATTTCGTCACTTTGTTTTTGACGTATGAGAAATTTCCTCCGATGAAGTAATTGACAGCTCCAACTTTATCATTCCAATTCAAACTTAGTTCAACACCCCGGTTACGGACTTCGGCCGCGTTGGATTTGGGAACGGTGGCATTACCATGTACCAATGGCGCCGGCAATTCGATCAGAATTCCTTTGGTCTTTTTGACAAAAGCATCGACGGTCCCGCTCAATTTAGAGAATAAAGCGAAATCCACACCAAAATTCGTGATATAAGAGGTTTCCCAAGTCAATGCTGCATTCGAAAGCGCGCGTTGTGCCATACCGATCTGCAAAGCGTCGTTCAGAACATAATTAGATGCTTGGTAATACATCTGGTAGTCATAATTACCCACAGCATTGTTTCCCAACGAACCATATGAAGCACGGAGTTTTAACTGGTTAAGCCATGAAATATCTTTCATGAAAGCTTCCTGTTCCATGCGCCAACCTAACGAAAAAGAGGGGAAATAGCCCCAACGGTACTTCTTTGCAAAACGGGAAGAGGCATCAGCACGAAGATTGGCTTCCAACAGATATTTCTCATTCCAGTTCAGATTGATTCGCCCGAAGAATGAACGCATAGACCAATCGGAGTAGGTTCCTGTTGCCGTAGCGTTGGCAGTGGCGGCATTTAACTCCGTTAATTCCGAAGAGGTCAACTTTTCTCTGGAAGCTTCAAACCAATTATTACGGTAGGATTCCTGGCTGGCACCAACTGTCGCTTGGATATTCAGCCGGTTGATACTGGTTTCATATTTAATCAATCCGTCCATGTTGTTGCGAACAGTCTTATTATTACGGTTGATTACCTTCGTAACTCCGGTTCCGGCAATCTGTAGCGTATTGTCATACAAATTCCACAGATCATGGAAGACAGGCTGTTGATACAGGAACTGGTCGGAAAAAGCGTAGGTATAAGACCCCTCGATCGTCAGCCCCTTCAACGGCCTCAACTGAGCATAAAAGCGGGAAACGATATTATTGGTTGTACGATTTCCTTTGACGTCGTTCAACATCTTCAAGACATTGTTGGAGCTACTCTGCGGGTCATCTTCCGGATTATTTACACCACCATACCGGCCATCAGGCGCTTGATAACAAATACCTGGCGTAGTGGCTTGCATATAAGTATAGAAATTATCATTCGATTCGGTCTTCAACAACCCTAACTCTTCTTTTCCCCGAATCCCATAGGCATTGACACCGATCGTGAACCAATCTTTGACTTCTGCATCCAAATTGACACGGGCACTGTAACGTTCATACCCAGAATTTTCCATGACACCCGGGTTGTTCATATAATTGCCGGAAATATAATAATGAATCTTGTCAGAACCTCCATTGATATTGATCGTATGGTTTTGCATCCATCCGGTCTGGAAAAGAGCATCCTGCCAGTCGGAGTTCGGATATTTGACAGGATCGCTGTCACCGGCAGCCCGCCACTCGTCGATTTTCTCTTGACTGAAAATAGCGGGGAGATCACTATTGAGTTGTCCTTCGTTATACAGTTCCATATAATCGGCATAATTAGAGACCAAGTCGATACGGTGCGCCACTTTCTGCATGGTGACGTAACCGTTATAAGATATTTTTGCTTCACCTGATTTCCCCTTACGGGTAGTGATCAAAATAACACCGTTAGCGGCACGGGATCCATAAATGGCTGACGAAGCCGCATCTTTCAATACCGAGATGCTTTCAACATCCAGCGGGTTGATGTTGTTCATGCTGGCTTCCACTCCGTCGATGATCACCAACGGATTGGAATCATTCAGTGTTCCCTGGCCGCGTACACGGATCGTCGCACCATCATTACCCGGCCGACCTCCACTACCGGCTGTGACAGAAACACCCGCCGCCATACCAGCAAGCCCGGCAGAAAGAGATGTGATCGGACGGCTATCCACCATTTTGCTCATGTCTACCGAAGCGACCGAACCGGTCATATTCACCTTTTTCTGCGTTCCGTATCCAACGACAACCACCTCGTCCAATGCTTGGAAATCTTCTTTTAACAAAACCGAGACCACACTCTTGCCATTCACCGGTATCGTTTGATCCACATAACCAATATAGGAAATGGTCAATATGGCATCCGGAGATACCTGCAAAGAGAAACGGCCTTCCATATCCGTAACCGTTCCGTTTGTAGTCCCCTTTTCCACAACATTCGCCCCGATTACCGGACCGAGTACGTCTTTAACTGTTCCCGTAATTGTCACTTTCGATTGCTGAGATGACGTCATCACGTGTTTTTCCGCTGTATCCTCCCCGGCACTAACCGGATTGGCCTGGGTAACTCCTGTTGACAAGAATAGTGTGGCTACTCCTGCAAACATCGTTTTCCTAAAGAAAGGAATGTTTAAATCATTCATCATAAATAGTAGATTTAGATTAATAAATTTTGCTAATCTCTGGAGGCAAATGTAGCGGGACATAAAAAAGCAGACCTATACAGAGCGTCCGTTTCTTATGCACACACAGTCCAAATAGAAGAATTAACTGTTTGAATATAAACGCTTAGCGAATAACACCTATTCTTAACTGTCTTTTTTCCGGAATTGGGCAGGTGAAATTCCGAATTTCGCTTTAAAGCAACGGCTGAAATATACGGTAGAGACAAATCCAAGTTGATCCGAGATTTCACTTACCAACATATCCGGCCGTTCCCGCAACAAAGTTGCCGCACGTTTAATACGTTGATTTTGTATAAACTCACTTGGCGTCATGCCGGTAAGGTTCTTGATTTTTGTAAAGAAAGAACTACGCCCCATATTCAACTCTCTGGCAAGAACATTTACATCAAAATCCGGTTCTCCCATACATTTATCAACAACCTCAACGAGATGATTCAATAACTCTTGATCCAAGGAAGTAGAAGCCAACAACTGTACATCAAAATCGACCTGCTTGGTCAATCTGGATTTCAGCAACAGACGGTTCCGGATCAAGTTATTACAACGCATCAATAAAACTTTTGCGTGGAAAGGCTTACTGATATAATCATCCGCCCCCTGCTGAAGCCCTTCTATATTATACTCGACCGAATCAAGAGCGGTCAACAAGACAACAGGAATATGGCAGAGATCGATATTATTCTTGATCTTCATACACATCTCCATACCGCTCATCAGGGGCATCATAACGTCACTGACCACCAGGTCCGGCTTTTCTTCATTTGCCATCTGCAACCCTTCTTTCCCGTTCCGGGCTAATATTACCTGATAAAACGGAATAAACAATGTATTTAATATCTGTAACAACTCCTCATTATCTTCAACGATCAAAACCTTATAAGAGCCAGACTTCAAGTCAGGGAAGGCATTATTTATTTCTTCATATTCTTCCGGAGAAATAGAGTCCGGCAGTGATTCTCCCTTTATCACAGGCTCCTCCACACTTTCCAAAAGAATCGTGCTTTTATCATTTTCAAAATGCGATCTTCCTTTTAATAACGTAATTGTAAAAATCGTTCCATACCCTAATTGACTTTGCACCGTAATATCTCCATGATGAAGATTGACTATATTTTTGCTTAACGCCAGTCCGAGTCCAGTACCCGGATTGGAATTGGAAAGCTGCTTTCCGTTTTCCGCCTGATAGAAACGATCAAAAATATGGGACACATCCTCAGCCGAAAGACCGATACCCGTATCGATCACTTTAATCTTAACATCATTATCATTTGAAGAGATATACAGCTCAACAACTCCCCCGGGTTTCGTATATTTAAAAGCGTTGGATAAAAGATTATAAAACACTTTCTGCAATTGATTCGAATCAAACCATAACAGAATATCATCCTCTTCTGTATTGAAATTAAATGTAATTGTCTGTTGAACGGACAATTCACAATAAGACAGATAAATATCCTTCAAGAAAGGAATCAGGTTCTGTTCACATACATGCAACGAAACATAGTTCTGCTCCAACTTCCGGAACTCCAACAGTTCGGAAATCATATTCCGCATCCGGTTTGCATTTTTACTGATTTTGATAATCCGGTTATACAAAGTCGGAGGGAGTGAAGAACTTTGGAAAAGCATATCTATCTGACTGATAATAAGCGTAAGCGGAGTCCTGAATTCATGCTGATGTTGGTAAAGAAACGCAATTTCGCCTGATTCAGTTCTTCATTACGTTCTTTTTCCTCCCTTTCTTTTTGAAGAGATAAAGCCAACTTCCGCCGTGCATTTACAGTTCGTACAGTCAAATAAGTAATTGTAAAAGTTGTCAGGACATACAAAGCCCATGCCCACCCCGTATTATACCAAGGCTGGCAATCCGGATATCTAAAGATATTTCACGCCTGTTCATCAAATGTTGAGACAGATTTTTTTCACGAACCTGTAACGTATATTTCCCAGGGTCCAAATTCGTATAATAAATACTCGAAGACGAAGAAGAAACCCAATCTTTATCAAATCCGATCAATTTATACTGATAATCATTATTCTTCTGAATATCAATATAGTTTGTAGTAGCAAAATTTATAATCAAGTTGTTTTGCCCATGATTCAGATGAATAGACTCACTAAACGGAAATGCCTCTTTCAAGATGTCGCCCGAAACCGCCCCCGGATATATTCTTTTATTATGGATATACAGTTCTGAAAAATATAAAGAATAATTTTTTTCTTTCTTATCCAAATCTTCCTGGTAAAAAGATGTAAGCCCATCATTGCCTCCAACAAACAATTCATTATTCCGGCACACCAAAATACCACATCCATCCGCAATAGAAGTGATAGGCAGGTTTGCCCCCAATGTGGCAAACCTTGCCTTCCCGTTGGAAGGATTCAGAAATGTAACCCCTTTATCACTGGTAACCAAAAGTTCTCCGGAATTTGTTTCTGCAACATTGTAACAATAATTGCTCAATAGATGTCCACTTCCTTGCGAATAATGGATAAACGAATCAGCCTGTTTGTCGTACCGGTATAAACCGCCTCCCAAAACAACACAATAGATATTTCCATCATGGGTTGTTATAATCCGTTTTGGCTCAAACTGGATACCATATCGAGGAAGAGCATAATTTTTCTGATTATCAGGATTTGCCAGCTCCATGCAGATAAGTGACGTACCAATCAGAATCCATATATTTTCTTCTTTATCAATTGTAAAACTTTGGGCATTCCTGCATAACCATTTGAATTTATCCGTATCGAGATCCATCACAAACGTCCCGTTCATCGCACTTACATACAGTTTATCGTTATGAATCATCGTATGGAAAATAATGCCGTCCGGTTTCATATCTCCTTCTTCATAATCATTCAGGTAATTATGAAAAAGACCGGTTTTTATATCATATCTGGAAAGCCCTCCATGATGTGTCCCGATATACAGCCGGTGCCGCTTTTCATCGTATGCAATACTTTTCAAATTATTCTGTAATACGGAATTAGGATGACCGGCTGTGAAATATTTGAAAGTCCGTGTTTTACGATCCATAAAATTCAGACCTCCCCCTTCCGTACATATCCAGATATTTCCATCTTTATCTTCAGCTAAATGCCCGACAAATGAATAATTCAGGCATTCTTTCCGTAAAGGATTATCTGTATAATGAGCAAATATTTCCCTCTCCGGATTGAAATAGTTTACACCTCCATAATAAGTGCCCACCCATATTGTCTCCTGCGCATCTATAAAGACCGAAAATACGGAAGAATGTGACAAACTACCCGGCAAATGGTCCCGTTGATATACTGTAAACTGATCCGTATAGGGATTATATTTATGCAATCCCATGAACGTACCGAACCAGATATTGCCAAACCGGTCTTCGGCAAAACCCCTTATCTGACTGCTCTCCACATGATAAGGCGCCGGATTTGTATCCGAATACCAAGTTATTTTCTCATCCGGTGTTATCCTATACAGCCCTCCGGTACGGCAACCGGCCCATATCTCTCCCGTAGAACTTTCAAATAAACGATAGAACTCCGGCCCATCTATCAGGCAACGAACCTTTTTCCCCTCCTCAATTACATATAATCCTTCATACGTACCTATCCAAATCTTCTTTTTTGCAATCTGGAGACAGGAAATATCCGGAATATTTTCTTTTATGCAAAGCTGTAAGCTATCTCCTTTGTCATCATATCGGCATATCATATTTCCATAGCCTGTCCATACATCCCCGTCTGAAGAAGTTACCGTTTTGGCTTTATAACTCCCAACCACATAAAACTTCTCTTCCCGGATATCATATCTTACCAAAGAATCACATGCCCTAAAGAATATATCCCCCTGCCTGTTACCTACAAGATGATCGCATTCGTGTCCAAGCAAAACATTTATAGAGCTTTCCGGATCTAAATTCTCCCAACCCTTATACACCCGCATCCGCTCCCCGTCATAGATGCTAACACCCTCACGTGTTCCAAACCACATTCGCCCCAACTGATCCTGATAAATAGACATAACGGAAACCTGAGACAAGCCGTCACTCATGCCGAGATGCTTAAAATAGACCGGATAGATGGCCTGGCGAATAAATAAAAAACACAAGAAAAGTAGTAGCTTTTTCATATTATTTGCACAAACTGGATAAAATAATCTTCTCGTATCTCCTTCACTATACCATGCGATGATATACGCAAAGATAGTGATATTTACATTATATCCAGATAATATTGTTTCATACTTTTTCCTATATCAACTCCTTCCACTCCTCGTCCGTCAACTGTTCCAACGGGTCGTTTTCGGTGATGAAGCGGTCGGACAGGGCGCTTTTGCGTTCTTGCAGCTGACGGATTTTCTCTTCTATCGTGCCGGAAGTGATGAAGCGGTAGACGAATACCTGTTTTTGCTGTCCGATACGATGTGCACGGCTTTCGGCCTGCATCTCGGCTGCCGGGTTCCACCAGGGGTCCAGGATGAACACATAATCGGCCTCCGTCAGGTTAAGTCCCACACCACCGGCTTTCAGGGAAATGAAGAAAGCGGAAACTTCGCGGTCGCGGGAGAAACGGGCAATCTCGCTTTCCCGGTCGACAGTGCTTCCGGTCAGCAGGGCATATTTCCAGCCACGTGCCTCAAACTCGGCGGCAAACAATTTCAGATGCGTGACAAACGATGAGAATATCAAAACCTTATGCCCCTCGCTCAACAGCGTTTCATAGGCCTCCAATACCTGCTCCATCTTCCCGGAACTTCCGGTGTATTCCGGCAAGATCATACCGGGATGGTTGGCAAGCTGGCGAAGGCGGGTGATACCGTTCAGGGCAATAATCTTGTTTTTATGCCATTCCTCAAGCAAGGAATTACGCAAGGTGTTTTTCTCTTTCTTATAAAGTTCTTGCTGCTCTTCCGGCATATCGCAATAGACCACCTCTTCCATCAATGCAGGCAGCTCGGGAGCAACCTGCTCTTTGGTGCGGCGCAGGAAAAACGGAGATATCAACTGTTGCAACCGCTGCCGCGCACGCTCGTTGCCTTCTTTTACGATCGGGTTGACAAAACGATTCCTGAAATCAGTCAATGTTCCCAATAGCCCGGGATTAATGAAGTTGAACTGCGCCCACAAGTCCTTCAGCGAATTTTCGATCGGAGTGCCGGTCAACACCAGCCGGTTATCGCATTTCAGACGGATAACGGCATGATAAGACACCGAATCGGGGTTCTTGATGTTCTGGCTTTCATCCAGTATCACATATTTAAAGGTATAATTTTCAAGCAATTCAATATCCCGCCGCAAAAGGCCGTAGGTCGTCAGCACAACCGGATAGCGGTCGAACTTCTTCCACAGCTCCCGGCTCCGCTGCTCACCGGCATACTCATACACCCGCAACGAGCTAAAGCGCTGTATCTCCCTCTTCCAGTTCGGAAGCAGGGAAGCAGGCACCACAACCAACGAAGCCTGTACTTTTTCCGGCACAGCCGTACGGACCGGAAAATCGGATTGCACCTCATCTCCCTCATCCCCAAAAAGGGAAAACTGCCCGAATTTATCAGCTATGGAAACCGGGGGAAGCGCTGTTTTCACCACTTGGTGCACTTCAGGGGCCGACGGATCATACAGATGTTGCAGCAAAGTGATCGTCTGTAAAGTCTTGCCCAATCCCATATCGTCTGCCAGGCAACCACCAAAACCATTCGCCGCCAAATGAGCCATCCATGTAAAACCTTCCCGCTGATAAGGACGGAGCGCGGCGCGGATACGCGGCGGGACCGGAATATCTTCTCTTTTCACATATTCCCGCGAAACAGCCGGACCGGTATTTTCCCGTAAGCCGTCAACCAGTCCGAGATGCATCTTCCGGACACGCAGCTTCTCTTCCTGTTCGCTGCTAAAGCTGAAAAGATCGCCGTATTTCTCAAACCACTCTTCCGGCAACAAGGCTATTTTCCCGTCAGGCAATTTAAACAAACGGTCTCCTTCCATAATATGTTTCCGGAAACGGACAAACGGAAAAGTAAACTCTCCGATCTGCACGGTTATGCGTATCTCAAACCAGTCGGGCATATCCGCTATATCTTGTTTCAGAAGGATATCTCCCACATAATAGGTATTGACCGAACCGGAAATGTCCAATGCAAAATAAGACTCCAGCTCTTCTCTGTGTTCATGGAGCCATTCGACAAGCGCATACTCCGAAACACAGCCGGAAGCGGTAAACTGCATATCTCCGACCTGCGTAAAACCATAACCGGACAGCCGGTCGACACAGTCCTGCTCTTTATGCCGGTTCCGCTTAAAATAACGGATAACCGGCTTCCCCTCTTCTTCTTCCAAGCGGGGATAACAACGTTGCATCTCTTCCCCCGGAGAAAAATATTTATCGCCATAACAGAAACGCAGTTGCAAAAGCGGGCGGTCCAGAACGGAAGGTGTCACCGACAGCTCGGCCACACACGGGCGATACTCCACCACCATATCGAACCCCGAAGCACTCACCAGATAGCGCACCATCGTCGGCAATACGATCTTCTCCAAATACCTGCGGGTTTCGGAAGCCGGCACTTCCACAAAGGTCTTTTCCAGAAAAGGGTTCAATCGCGGCATCTCGATCCGTTTGAAAACAAGCAGATCGCGCCCCAAAACCAGGATAGCCGGACGGGAGCATAAGACAAGAACCGGTTTCTTTTTCTGCAAAGTGACCAGGCGGTCCTCCATTTCGCAATTGACGGAATAGCGGAACACCCGCTCATCCAGCTCAAACCGGAAAAAGGCCTCTGCGAGGCTGTCGGACACAAAGACCCGGTGATGCTCGTAGAGGAGTTTTGTGGCTGTTTCCCTTATATACAAAGGAATGACCGACGCCCGGAGCAATTCGATAATTTCCCGTTGCTTCCGGTCGATATAAGTCCGTACCGGAGCCATCCGGGAAGGATCGGATAATTTCGCCAGGAAAGCATTGATCGTGCGTTCCTTCGAATAGTTCTTCATCAGATTCTTTTCCTCGTAACACTGGGCCAGGGAAATGATCTTTTTCTCCGCCGCAGAGAGGCTGCTTTCCTGCGTGAAAGTTGCTTTTTCTTCCGCCTCGAGCACACCCGGCGAAACCTCTTTCGCCAGATACGGGACAAGGAGCGCCCCGAAAACGGGATGATTATTGATTGTAACTATTAGCTGGCGACCTTCGGACATATCTTTTACTTAAATCTTACAAAGATAAGGTTCTTTTGTTTATCCGGCAAACGTCACACTTTTCATTCACAGGATTAAATATGCCTATAAGAAAGCAATCATACCGTACAGCAAGCGGGAGACGAGCACGATATGGTTCTGCCCGTGATAGAAATAGTCGGTTCCGATGCCAATACCGTAGGAGGCTTATTGTATAAAACGCATTTTTCAGGCTCGAAAGGCATCCGAAACCAAACAAATGTTAATCCGATTTTTTGACCTCAAAAAGGGACTTTTTCTCCTTTTTTGAGCGTTTTCCGCCATTACGACCGTCCTCTTTGCCACCGCGACCGTGCTAATGTGTAGTGCACTCGGCACCTCGCGAAGATTAGCACGGTCGTAATGGCGATTTGGACGGTCGTAATTGGAAAGAGGACCGTCATGAGGGCAAAAAAGCACCTGAATTTCCTTGGGATATTCGGAACGCCGTCCGTTTTATTTTCAAATATTCGATTCTCCGGAAGTTAAGGTTTATCACTTTGTAGGCGTTTCCGCCTTTCGGTAATCAAATTGTACGCCTTCCGAGACGGACTGCGCACCTCATTTTTTCTATTGTCATCCGATCAGCCTAAAACCGTGAAAAGAGTCAATCCAAAATGGATCAAAATTTCGGACGAAATAGAAAAACGCCCGAAACAGGGGGTTATTGTAATCTTCGGGGTTGCAGGAGGTTCAAAACTTGCCAAATATGAAACAACCAAGCCTCGCAGGGGCGGTTCACGAATAAACCGGAAAGAATTGATGGAAACGATAAAAACTTGTATGTTTGTAGACAGAAAAACGGAAATAAAAGATGAGAACATTAGTACATACTGACAAAGAGTTGATCGAAGCGATCATTAAGAAATGTGATATTTGCTATGTAGGGTTGGCCGATACGGATGGAACGCCTTATGTATTGCCAATGAACTTCGGCTATCGCGATGGTGTTATATACCTGCATTCGGCACAGGAAGGACGGAGTATCTCTATCCTGGAGCGGAATCCGCGCGTATGCATTACGTTCAGTACCGATCATGACCTGGTCTTCCAACATCCCGAAGTGGCTTGCAGCTACCGGATGCGTTCCAAGAGCGTGATCAGCTGGGGTAAAGTTCGTTTTGAAGAAGATTTCGATAAAAAGACGGAAGCGCTGGATATCATTATGAAACAGTATTCGGATAAAGAATTCCGATACTCTGACCCGGCCGTGAAGAATGTAAAGATATGGATTGTCGAACTGGATGAGGTGAGCTGCAAGGAATTCGGGGCACCGCATGATAAATTGAGAATTAATTAGTACTTTTGTTGCCAAATATGATTATTGCTGAATAATGGGATTGCAAAAGCATAGCAAGGTATTGAATGATACAGTTGAGATGCTCTCGGATGAGGGATCTTACCAGCAACTGTTTCATGCCTATCGCGATGAAGAAGCGTTGCCCTCAGGTGAAGTACTGGAAGAGATTATCGATCTATGCCGGGCAATCCTTTTCCCCGGTTACTACGGGAATGCACGTATCAGCAAGCAGACGATCCGCTTCCATACCGGTGTAAACATCGGGACATTGCATACCTTGCTTTCCAAACAGATTTATGCCGGGCTTTGCTTTGCCGATACCAATTGCACGACTTGCCCGGAAGAAAAGATATTCACCGAAGCGGAAAAGCTCTCGGAAGCTTTTATCCAGTCACTTCCTGAAATGCGCAGCCTGTTGGCAACCGATGCCGAAGCAGCCTTTAACGGCGATCCAGCCGCACAAAACATCAACGAGGTCATCTTTTGCTATCCCGGTTTCCGGGCTATCTGCAACTATCGTATTGCACACCAGCTGTACCGGCTCGGCGTCCCTTTCATCCCCCGCATGATTACTGAAATGGCGCATTCGGAGACGGGTATCGATATCCATCCGGGAGCACAGATCGGGCATTATTTCTCCATCGATCATGGCACAGGCACTGTTATCGGCGAAACCAGCGTGATCGGCAACCACGTCCGTATCTTCCAGGGAGTCAGCCTGGCAGGAGAGAAACTGCCGCCTGACGAGAACGGGAATGCGATACGCGGCGTCTCCCGCCATCCGGTTTTAGGCGATCATGTCACGGTCTATTCAAATGCCACTTTGCTGGGACGGATTTGTATCGGCGAGGGAGCGACAATCTGCGGAAACGTCTGGATCACCGAAGATGTCCCGGCAGGAGCGACTGTCAGCCAGCTGACGATCGACAAATGCCAGTTGACAGTCAGCGGAGTGAACGAACAGAAAATAACTAATAATTAAAATAGAATTACTAATAAACGATGAGCAATCATTGTTAACTTTCAACTTAAAATGAGCGAGACTTTTGAAATGGTGGCCAAGACCCTTTACGGGTTGGAAGAAATACTGGCCGGCGAATTATTATCTTTAGGTGCCAACGACATACAGATTGGCCGCCGGATGGTGTCCTTTACCGGAGATAAGGAAGTGCTTTACAAAGCTAACTTCTGTTGCCGCACGGCGCTTCGTATCCTGAAGCCGATCTATCACTTTAAAGCTAAAGACGCCGATACCGTGTACAAAGAGGTGAAGAAGGTGAAATGGGAAAACTACATATCGCTGGACAAGACATTCGCCATCGACTCGGTTATCTACTCGGAAGACTTCAACCACTCCAAGTTTGTTGCCTATCGTACGAAAGATGCTATCGTGGATTATTTCATGGAAAAGGAACAAAAGCGTCCTTCCGTCCGTGTGAATAATCCGGATCTGTATATCAATATCCATATCTCGCACAACGACTGTACGCTGTCTATCGACAGTTCGGGCGAGAGTCTGCATAAACGCGGCTATCGTGTAGACCAGACGGAAGCCCCGCTGAACGAAGTATTAGCTGCCGGCATGATCCTGAAAACAGGGTGGAAGGGAGAATCCAACTTCGTCGATCCGATGTGCGGTTCCGGTACGTTGCTGATCGAGGCTGCCATGATTGCGCTGAACATCGCTCCGGGTGTGCACCGCAAGGAGTTCGCTTTCGAAAAATGGATCGACTTCGACCAGGAACTGTTCGACCGTATCTACAACGACGAAAGCCAGGAACGGGAATTTACATTCAAATGTTACGGTGCGGATATCAGCCCGGCAGCAATCGAGATTGCCGAAAAGAACATCCGCAGTGCCGGCCTGATGAAATATATCGACCTGAAAGTCCAACCGTTCCAGCAATGCGCCGAAGCACCGAATCCGGGTATCATGGTGACGAACCCGCCTTACGGCGAACGTATTTCAAGCCGTGACCTGTTAGGACTGTATAATATGATCGGCGAACGGATCAAACATGTGTTTACGGGATATAAGGTATGGATACTGAGCTACAAAGACGAATGTTTCGATAAGATCGGCTTGAAACCGAGCGAAAAGATGAAGCTGATGAACGGTTCGCTGGAATGCGAATACCGTTGCTACGACATATTTGAAGGAAAGAACAAGGACTATAAAAAAGCGTTGAACGAAGAAGGCGAAGCGCGTCCGTCAGGTTTCGAACGCCCGGATGTTGCCGGCAAACACTCTTTCGAACGCCGTCCGGATCGTCCTTCCGATCGCTCATCAGACCGTCCTTCCCGTCCGAACTTCAAGACTGACCGGTTGGACCGCCCCGACCGCCGTTTTGCAGCGGCACATGCCGAGGATGACAGCGAACGCGCACCGTTTGTACCGGGCAAGCGTTATTTTGGCGATGATCGGGCGGATGGCCGTCCGGCACGCAAGGATTTCGTTGCCAAACGCCCTGTCAAGAAACGTTTCAAAGACGACGAAGTCTTTGGGGACAAAAAGAAATTCGGTGACAAAAAGTTCGGGGATAAGAAGTTTGGTGACAGGAAATTCGGAGATAAGAAGTTCGGAAACCAATCATTCAAGAAACCATTTAAAAGAAGAGATGACGATGATCTCGATGATTAAATATTTAGCAATATGTTGTGCCTTAGCACTTACAAATCCGCTGTCGATGATGGGACAAGATAAGCAATTCACCTTGCAAGACCTGATACCGGGAGGAAAAACGCAGAGCCGTTTTGTGCCCCGCAGCCTGAAACAGTTGCAATGGTGCGGAGATACTTATCTGTATGTCAAGGGCGACAGCATGATGAGCGGCGAATCGACCAAGAACGAAAAAGTGGCTTTCACCCGCCAGCAACTGAACGATGCACTTACGGCAGCCGGACAGCAGACAGTGGGAAGTATGCCTTATTTCTCGGTTCCCTATCCGGATCAGCCCGTGCTTGCATTCAATGCCAAACGCCATCGTTACCATTATAATTTTGCGGAAAACAAGATTCTGAATACTTATAAGTTGGATGCGTCATGGGCGGATTATGATTTCTGCCCGGCTAACGGCTACCTGGCTTTTACGGAAGGGAATAACCTGCGGATTCTTTCGCCCGACAACACTGTCGGGATTGTTACGGATGAAACGGCGGATGGTATCGTTTGCGGAAAGTCTGTCCACCAGAACGAGTTCGGTATCCATAAGGGGACTTTCTGGTCGCCCGGCGGTTCGGCTTTAGCTTTCTACCGGATGGACGAAAGCATGGTTACGGATTATCCGTTTGTTAATATTACAACCCGTTGCGCAACGGCTGAACCGCATAAGTACCCGATGGCCGGCATGAAAAGCCATGAAGTGACTGTCGGCGTCTATAACTTGGAAACAAAAAAGACCGTCTGGCTGAAAACGGGATTGCCGAAAGAGAAATACCTGACTAATATAGCCTGGAGTCCGGACGAGAAAAGCATCTATATCGCCGAACTGAACCGGGAACAGAACGAGATGCATCTGGTACGCTATTCCGCCCTGACAGGGGAAAAGGAAGCCGACCTGTTCACCGAAACGGATGAACACTACGTGGAACCGCAACATCCGGTTCTCTTCCTTCCTAACAACCCGGACCAGTTTATCTGGCAGAGCGAACGCGACGGATATAACCACCTGTATCTATATAATACGGATGGCAAACTGCTGAAACAGTTGACGAAAGGCGAATGGGTCGTAAAGGATGTATTAGGCTTCGATGCAAAAGGAAAAGCCTTGTATTTCTCTTCCACCAAACCGGCACGGCTCAGTTCCTTCAGCTATGGCGATGCTTTATATGTCGGAACGTCACGGTTAGATTTGAAAAAGGGGACATCTTACGAACTGACTTCGGGTGGTTTGCAGGGTGTGCACAATACGCAGCTCAGCGCTTCCGGTAAATATCTGATCGATAATTATTCCGCTCCCGCTATTCCACGTGAGATTTCGATTATCGACGGGCAAAAGAGAGAAACCCTGCGGACGTTACTGACGGCAAAAGACCCCTACGAGGGCTATGCCATGCCGGAAATCGTCACAGGTACGATCAAGGCGGCAGACGGCGTGACTGACTTGAACTATCGCCTGGTTAAACCCGTCGGACTGGATGAAACTAAGAAATACCCCACTATCGTCTATGTCTACGGAGGTCCGCACGCCCAGTTGGTGACAGGCGGATGGAAGAACGGTGTAGGCGGATGGGATATCTATATGGCACAACGCGGATATGTGATCTTTACGCTCGACAGCCGCGGATCAGCCAATCGCGGACATGCTTTTGAAAGTGTGATCCACCGGAACTTAGGTGTAAACGAAATGGCGGACCAGGTGAAAGGTGTCGGCTTCCTGAAGTCCCTTCCATACGTGGATGCCGACCGGATAGGCGTACACGGATGGAGCTATGGCGGCTTTATGACAACGAACCTGATGTGTTCTTATCCGGAACTGTTTAAGGTAGGCGTTGCCGGCGGCCCGGTCATCGACTGGAGCAATTACGAAATCATGTACGGTGAACGCTATATGGATCGTCCGCAGGACAATCCGGAAGGATATAAGAATGCCAACCTCAAACTGAAAGCCGGCAACCTCAAAGGACATCTGTTGTTGATCCACGGAGATATCGATCCGGTAGTCGTTTGGCAACACAGCCTCGGCTTCCTGAAAGCCTGTGTGGATGCAGACACCTATCCGGATTACTTCGTCTATCCCCGCCACCTGCACAATGTGATCGGCAAAGACCGCCCGCATCTGTATGAGAAGATAACACGGTACTTCGACGATTACCTGAAAAATTGAAAATTAAGAATTAAGAAATATGAACATCTTATTACTTGGCTCAGGCGGCCGCGAACACGCAATAGCCTGGAAGATTGCTCAAAGCCCGAAAGTGGACAAGTTATTCATTGCTCCCGGTAATGCCGGAACAGCATTGGCAGGCACGAATGTGAATATCAAGGCAGACGATTTCCCTGCTATCAAGGAGTTTGCTTTGGCAAACAATATCAATATGGTAGTGGTAGGGCCGGAAGACCCATTGGTGAAAGGGGTTTACGACTTCTTCAAGAACGACTCCGCCCTGGCTGCTATTCCCGTTATCGGCCCGTCTAAAGAGGGTGCACAGTTAGAAGGCAGCAAGGATTTTGCCAAGCTTTCATGATGCGCCATCACATCCCGACTGCCCGCTATAAGAGTATCTCGGCAGATAATTTAGCAGAAGGCTACGCTTTCCTCGAAGAACTGCAAGCTCCTTATGTGCTGAAAGCAGACGGACTGGCAGCCGGCAAAGGTGTGTTGATTCTCGATACATTGGAAGAGGCGAAGAAAGAGTTGGGCGACATGCTGGGCGGAATGTTCGGCGATGCCAGCAAAACAGTTGTCATCGAAGAGTTTCTGGACGGTATCGAATGCTCTGTGTTTGTCATGACAGACGGCAAGTACTATAAGGTACTTCCGGTTGCCAAAGACTACAAACGGATCGGAGAAGGCAATACTGGCCTGAATACAGGTGGTATGGGAGCTGTTTCCCCTGTTCCTTTTGCAGATGATGTGTTTATGCAGAAGGTGGACGAGCGCATTATCCGCCCGACCATCGAAGGACTAAAAGCGGAGAATATCGATTATAAAGGTTTCATTTTCCTCGGCCTGATCAATGTAAAGAACGAGCCGATGGTGATCGAATATAACTGCCGCATGGGTGATCCGGAAACGGAAGTCGTGATGCTCCGCATCCAGAGCGACCTGGTCGAACTGCTGGAAGGCGTTGCGGAAGGCAACTTAGGAAGCCGCACACTGACGCATGACCCGCGTGCAGCTGTAACCGTTATGCTGGTCAGCGGCGGTTACCCCGAAGCATACGAAAAGGGCAAAGTGATCAGCGGCTTGGATAAAGTCCCGGCAGAAAACATCGTTTTCCATGCCGGCACAAAAGCAGCCGACGGACAGATCCTCACTAACGGTGGCCGTGTCATCGCCGTCAGCTCATACGGTGCCAACAAGGAGGAAGCCCTTGCCAAATCCTTCGCCGGTGCCAAAATCATCGACTTCGACAAGAAATATTTCCGTAGCGATATCGGATTCGATTTGTAATAAACATTGTGCTAAATGATGATTTAACGGTGAGCGGATAACGGCCTCGGGGCGGTTCGCGAACTGCCAAAGCCCTGTAAGGGCGACAGAGCATAGCCCAAGGCGTAAGCCTTGGGTTTAAATAGGGCCACCTCCCGTCTTTAGAGCCCTGTAAGGGCGATACCTAGTGACAGAAGAAGTTAGGGTGCCGCCCTTACAGGGCTAAGAAGGGGAGAGACGTTTCCTTAACCCAAGGCTCACGCCTTGGGCTGAGATCTGCCAGGCCTACGCCTTGGGCTGAGATCTGCCAGGCCTACAG